>NZ_JBHTLT010000045.1:0-47768 GCF_042679045.1 Sporosarcina contaminans
GCCTGGAACGGAAAGCGACGGTTGTCAGGGGTTCCCCATTTATTCTCCAACCAGAAAGGGACTATCACAGAAAATCAGTTTTCACTGACTTTCTGGACAGCCCCCAATTTCATCCAAAAAATCAATAAGCTCTCGCAAACCAGACGGTATGCTTTGCTTCTTTACCACAGCAAATGCATGTCGATTTTTCTGCAGGAGGATTGAATGGAATGTTGCGTGTTGTGAATTTCGTTTCCTCTTTCACTTTTTCCTCACAGGCATCATCTCCGCACCAGCCAGCCAAAATCCAACCAGGAATCTCACCTTTACTTGCAGAATTCTCGATATGCTTTGTTAACTCATCAAGCGTATCAATATGTGTATGAGAATGTTCTGCGCGGAATGCACGTGCTTTTTCAAGCAAGCGTGTTTGCATCGTTTGCAGTTCCTGCTCAATACGCGAAACAATTTCCGATAGATCTACCGCCATTTTTTCATCTTCGTCGCGGGCTTTCAAGAGCGCTTGACTGTTTTCAAGGTCACGTGGTCCCAATTCAACGCGAAGCGGCACACCTTTTAATTCCCACTCATTGAATTTAAAGCCAGGCGATTGATCGGAGTCATCCAAACGGACACGGATGCCTTTTGCCTTCAGTTCAGCGAAAACTTCATCCAACTTCTCCATAATTGCCGGATTCTTTTTCCACGGACCGACAGGGATTAACACAACTTGCGTCGGTGCAATCCGTGGAGGCAGTACGAGACCTTGCTCATCGCCGTGTACCATAATAACAGAACCAATCAATCGTGTTGAAGTACCCCAAGATGTCGTATGAACGAATTCATGGCGATTTTCTTTCGTCAAAAACTTAATATCGAATGCTTCCGCAAACTTTGTTCCTAAATAGTGAGATGTTCCCGCTTGAACGGCTTTTCCATCCTTCATCATCGCTTCGATTGAGTACGTATCGACCGCACCCGCAAAGCGCTCGGATGGTGTTTTTTGTCCATCGTAAACAGGAATCGCAAGCAAGTCTTCAACAACTTCCTTATAAATATTCAACATTTGCATCGTTTCTTCACGAGCTTCTTCCTCATCAGCATGCGCTGTATGCCCTTCCTGCCAAAGGAACTCAGAAGTACGAATGAACGGCAATGTCTTCTTCTCCCAACGGAATACGTTCGCCCATTGGTTGATCAACACAGGTAGGTCGCGGTAGCTTTTAATCCAGTCAGAATACAAATGCCCAATCATCGTTTCGGAAGTTGGACGCAACGCCAAACGCTCCTCCAACTTTTCACCCGCAGCTTCTGTCACCCATGGAAGCTCAGGAGAAAATCCTTCGATATGGTCTTTCTCCTTTTGGAAGAACGACTCAGGAATTAACATCGGGAAATATGCATTGCGATGGCCAGTTTCTTTAAAGCGGCGATCCATTTCATCTTGAATATGCTCCCAAATTTCAAACCCGTCCGGTTTAAACGCAATACACCCTCGAACTGGCGTATAATCCATTAAATCCGCTTTCTGAATCGTGTCGATATACCATTTTGAAAAATCATTTTGCTGATTGCTCATCAGACTTCCTCCTCTACATTGTCTCCATATAATCCGCGATTCGCCAAAGGTTCAATTGATTTCAAAATGCAAAAAAGCGCAAAGCTGTCCCCAATAAGGACGTCTTTGCGCTGTGTAGACGTGGTACCACCTTCATTCGGCTCCTCGAATAGAAAAGCCCTCGAACGTTCAATAACGGAAACGAACCGGTCATGTTTGCATGACATCTCCGTGGTAGGGTTCGACGAAAAGCGGTGATATAGCTCTCAGCACCTCGCTATATTCTCTGTCTCACAATTTCCATCTACTTGGCCACATCGTGGATTGTATATTGCTTATAATATAGCAGAGTTTCATGAATCATACAAACCCAAGATTTTTGGGCGAATCAACCCACTGATGAAGACCTCACTTCGTCATTTCCAAATCTTCGAGACACATATGAATACCATGTTTCCTTAATATCGTAAAAAAGTGATTTACAAATATGAATTGAATACGGACAGGTTGAATCAACCTCTTTTTCAATAAAGTGAATTCCGTGTTCCTTAGCATACTGCAGCTGTTTTCGAAGCATTATGTCCAATACATCCATTTGATCATTGTCCTCTACACCGACCCACCCAAGTTCATAGCTTCTTTCCGAAAGCCCGTACATTAAGCTAAAGCCTACCACCTTTTCACCCGTTATTGCGACATAACTACACTCCTGTAGTAACCCATCGATTATGAATTGTTTCCATTTCTCAATCGGCAATTCTGCCATAGGATTACCTGTATGGGTTTCCGCATATTTTTGCTTAGAAAGTAAAACGAGGCTGGCTAAAAGCTTTGGATGATCTATGATGTCAGCAATCGGGTAGATGGATTCATTTTCTATACTTGAAAAATAATCTGCTATAAAATGAACAATGTCCGTCTGACGTACTAATTGAAAACCGCTTCCACTTAACACATCCATTAAACTTGCAAACCGATTGTCTATTAAAAAGAAGAGCGGTTTCTGAAAAGCATTTTTTAAGTACTCGACAATCCTTTCAAGTCCTTCAGTATCTTCTTCGTACGCAATCCTTATATAAACACAAAAAGGATGGATAGAAGAAGAATGCGCAGATACAAATGCTTTCACATCGCCGCTATTCCAAAAAAGAAATGTGCCTTCATTTTGCTTGTTTGCAACACTCCTATACAAATCCCATTTCAAATCGGCGTGTTGTGCAAAAACTCGATTCACAAACGGTTCATATTGTTCCTTTTTCGGACTCGTAATGATTTGCATACTGCTCACCCTCAACCCAATATTCCACCCCATCGTCGCTCCGATTCATAAACCCATAATCAATCAAAAATCGCCGGATCGTTGCGAAATCGGGATAAATTTGTTTTAATAACTCGTTTACCTCTTTCTCCATATAGATTTTGCCCATTTCAAACCGTTTTGCAATTTCTTCAGCAATTATATATTTTCTCTTTTCTTTGCTCGGAAACGTATCGAGCGGCCCGTCGACACCGAAGCGAAAATAGTTTTTCAAAACCTTTTCCCGTTCATTATCGGTTATTTGAAATTTTTCATCCATTTGGTTTCCCCCACTTACCAAGTCGTATTTAAGTTATTAGCATAAAACCCGATTGCTTTTTTATACGCTACAACATGAGGATCACTTGATGTCTCCGCAATGCATATTAATAATACTTCCATCGCTCTTTCATATTCGCCTACATTGTATAATGTCATCGCGTAAAATGTTTTGAGCGCATTGTTTTCAGGAAACTGTTCTATCCCTCTCTCCAATACTTCTTTCGATTGCGCATACTTGCCTAATGCGCGATAGGAGCTCCCAAGACCAATAAGCGCACCTATTGCATCTTGTTCTTCCAGTCCTATCTGCAATGCTCTCTCATAATAAGGAATTGCCGCAGATTCCTTTCCTAAAGCATCGAAACTCCACGCTGTTTGATAGTTCAACAGCGCATCACCCGGCGTCTCTTCAACAAGAGATGTTAATAGTTCATTGGATTTTACAAGTTCTCCTTCATTTCGAAGTTGAATTGCCTCATACAATCTGCTCATTGACAGTCCCCTTTCCTATGAAATCAATTCACAAAAACAGCCCTATGAACTTGACAAAAAAATTTACATATGCTATAATTTACAGTTACCGTTTTCTGTTATATAATAAGATTCTCCTGGCCAGGGGGATCTTATTTTTGTTCTACGGGAGGAGCATATATGAAGAAGAATGAATCAAGTTTAACTTCCTTAATCGCAGCATTCGCCCGAGCATATCACAGTAAATTTGACACACCTAAAATTTTTGATGATTTCATTGCAAAAGATTTAATTACCGAAAAAGAATTCGCGAATATTCGCGAAAACATGATCCAAGGTATTCAATTCTTCAATAAAGATATTACGAAGAAATATCAGGATCATCCGGATGAAATTATAAAATGGGTAACCCAAGTTCAGCTATCGCCCACTCCTCTGTCACGTGCAGCCTATTGCGAAAATGTATTGCTCAATGAAATCTCTTTAGGTGCAAAACAGTATGTTATTTTAGGAGCGGGGTTAGATACCTTTTGTTTTCGACATCCAAAATTAGAACAAAGTATAGAAATATTTGAAGTAGATTATTTAGCTACACAAGAATTTAAAAAGCAAAGACTGTCATATGCCGAATACCCAATTCCCAAACATCTTCATTTTGTTTCTATGGATTTTACGAAAGATTTTACTGTTCAACCTCTTGTTGAAGCAGGTTTTAAGCCGAACAAAAAAACATTCTACAGTTTTTTAGGTGTCTCCTATTATTTAACAAAAGAAGAAAATTCAAACTTGGTAAATCAATTGTTTACAGAAGTTCCATCAGGGAGTTCAATCGTTTTTGATTATGCAGATGACAACCTTTTTAAAGAAAAAGGTAGATCTAATCGAGTTCAAAATATGGTTCAAATGGCTTCAGCTAGTGGCGAGCCAATGAAATCCTGCTTTACCTATAATGAAATAGAGAAAATGTTAGAAAATGCAGGTTTACTCATTTACGAATATTTGTCGCCTGATACCATTAACAATGAATTTTTCCAAGAGAGATCCGATTACTTGTCCGCATTCGAAACGATTCATTATATCCACGCGGTCAAAAAATAATATGGCACCTCTCAATCCGTCATAGATTGAGAGGTTTTTCATAAATATTTAGATCTCCCAACGCGCATAAGCATTTTCCCTATCCATTCAGCTCTTGAAAATGCTTCTGCGTCAAATTCGCAAGATCCAATTCATTCTCCACTATTTTCGGTAGGCAGTACGATCAAATCAAGGAACATGTCATCCATCCAAGGCCCATTCGTTTCGCAATAGCCATTTTCACTGCATATATCGATGTACCATTGTACGATTTCATTGTCTCCATTAAAAACTGTCGTCACTGAATAGCGCTTTCCGGTAGGAAAATGCTGCATCCAGCTAAATCCTTCGTCTGCTATGCATACCGACTTCCCCTCATACGTCTTATGTAAAGGTGCTGACACTGTATGCATCCGAAAAAGCGTAACATATCCTTCAAATTCAGGGCTTACAATATACCGCTCCACATAGCTCCTTTTCAAAATCCGTTTCCAATCATATCGGCTGCCGTATTTTCTCTTTAACATTCCGTTCTCCTTCCTACTTCGGCCTAGCGCTATAAGGTTGCAATTGTCCGATGATTTGCGATTTTCCTCCGTGAACAATTTGATCGATGACACCGCCTGAAATTTCATCATGCGTCAGCCATCTGGCCGTATCTCCCTCTAAAATAAAACCCAAATACACTTCTTCATAAAGGCAATTTGTAGAGACTTGAATCTCTTCATCCTCAAAATACCTCCTACTACCTTTCACATGGACAAGTCGGAAGGAATTAGCTTCTTTATTAAGTTGGCATACTTGCTCTAACGCATTGGTATTCGGCATCCAGTTGACAATTATCTGAAATGGCCCCCGCGCATTAATGGCCTCCTTCACTTTTGTGAAAAGCAGATCGGTATTGTAATCAGCTTGAATCGGAAAAATCGACTCTGGCGGACATCCGTTTTTAAGTAATTGTAACTTTGCATAATTTCTTCCGACAACTGAAACAGCAAATCCTTCTTTCGCCAAAAAGCGGCTCACTCCCGCCAACATGCCAGAGCCGCCGATGACAAGTGCATGCTTTTTACTCATCATTTCTCTCCTTTCTACTCAAATAATCCTTCGCCATATAATAAGCACTCACTGTAAAAAACTGCGTAATCTCTTTCTCTTGAATCAATTCTGGTATACGGCTAAAAGGAAAAAGTCGAACTTCCAATCTCTCTGTCTCATCCAATTCTTGTTCATACCGTTTTTTTGCATTATTGATTAAAAACATAGCCACTTTATTTGTTTGTGTAGCCGGATTTACCATAAATTCGCCTAATGGAATCGGCGGTTCATCAGATAAATATCCGGTCTCTTCTCTAACCTCCCGAATGATGGCATCTTCATATGTTTCCCCTTCTTCTATCTTGCCAGCAGGCACTTCAATGTAAAAATCATTACCCGGATGGCGATACTGCTCGACAAGAACAATCTGTCCATCTTCCGTCATCACAACCGCATTTACCCAATCCGCATACTCATTGACATAGTAATTTTGAATGATTGTTCCGTCTTCCATTTGGCAAGTATCATTTCTCAAATTTCCAAATGGCGTTTTAAAATGATATTTCGAATCAAGCACTTTCCATTTCATATAAAGTCTCCTTTACAATATCTTTTATGGTACATGCATCATTAGAGAGCTCGCTTCTGTTTTCGCCGATAAACAAATTGCCATACACGAAAAGATATCCAACCAAGCAGCGGAAATAAATTCGCCATATACAAGTGCTGTCTATTCGCGAAAATCAAAAAGAACACTCCCGCCAAAAAAGTCGGTACCATAATTGCAACCCACATTCGGACTTCCTTATTTTTAAAGCTAAGCTCAAAACGATCATCCATACGACCTTCCCCCCTTTATCGAAGGACGCCAAATATTTCACTGATTTCTATCACTTCCGAATTTTAAAACTACCTATATCATACAACATTCCGAACAGATTGCATGCATCGATTCATCATTCGAAGCATATGGACGACTTGGCATAATCCGTATATCTGCTATAGTAAATGTATTATAGTTGGATGGAGGAAACAATTTATGATGAATTTACCAAACTGTCCCGAATGCAATTCAGAATATACATATGAAGATGGCAATCTTTTTGTTTGCCCGGAATGTGCACATGAATGGATGATTGGTGCAGAGACTGAGGAATCAGAGGAGAAAGTCGTCAAAGATGCAAATGGCAATGTACTAACTGACGGTGATACAGTTTCTGTCATTAAGGATTTGAAAATAAAAGGTAGTTCATCTATCGTCAAAATGGGAACAAAAGTGAAAAATATCCGTCTCGTCGAGGGTGATCATGATATTGATTGTAAAATCGAAGGATTCGGCGCTATGCAACTGAAATCGGAGTTTGTAAAAAAGATCTAGGCATTTAAATTAAAAAGGGAAACCAAAATAACGGTTTCCCTTTTTTCGATATTATACTACTTTCATGGCGTTATCACTAGTCGCTTATACTACGCTGCTTTCCTTTTTCGCTTGGACCAATTGCCCGCCACCAGCTTTTAAATATTTCTCAATGCCTTCTGCTGCTCGGTAGCCCAATGCTCCAATTGTGGCTGTCGGATGATGCCCGCCAAATTGTGGGAAAGCGGATCCGCCGACAACGAAAATATTTTCAGCATCCCACATTTGCAAGTAGTTATTTACAGCGGAAGTTGCTGGATCAGACCCCATGATAACTCCTCCTGCATAATGCCCACCATCGTATATATGATCGAATTCATGCGGCACTTCGTCCTCATCGATTATGTCAGCACCCATCTTCTCCATGATTTCACGACATTTCTCAATTCCGAACTTGGCAATATTTCGATCTTGATCTGTGTATTTGTTCGTTACACGCAAAAGTGGATCGCCGAAATCGTCTTTGTAGGTCGGATCTAAGTCAAGGTAGTTATGCCACCAAGACATAATATTCGGAGTATACCAAACAACGAGATTCCGATAAGCGTAATGAATGGAATTCTTCTTGAACTCCGCACCCCATTTTGGCGTTCCTTTAGGTACGTGGTTGCTCGAAATGGCCGCCTCTCCGTACTGCCTCATTTCAATTCCTCCACCGCCAATGAAGTCCAAGTCCTTATGGTCAAAGTTATCAGCTGCAAAGTCGCTCAGCGTTCCGCCTAACGCTCCGGCGCCAGCATAATAATTAAATTTCCGATCTTCAAAATACCCTCTTGCGCCAAGGAATGTAATATCGAATTGACCATTAAAATTTCTTCCAATGACACCTGTCCTCGTTTTTGGGTCATATTGCTTGCCAATTCCCGATAGCATCAATAACCGATTGTTGGTAAACGTAAATGCTGCCAATACGACTACATCTGCAGGCTGCTCGTACTCCTGGCCTGTCAATGTATCGACATACATTACACCTGTTGCTTTTCCACCTTTATATAATACACGGCGGACGTATGCCCCGACTCTCGCTTCAAAGTTCCCAGTCTTCATCGCTGTCGGTAGAACTGTCACTAATGGATCGGACTTAGCGCCGAAATCACATCCGTATTGCGTGCAATAAGAGCAGTACATACATCCATTCATTTGCTCGCCGTCAGGATTCGTGTAGGCTTGAGACAAATTGCCGGATGCGACTTGAAATGGATGATACCCTAATTCTTTTGCCGCTTTTTTGAATAGCTTAATCGGTGGAGATTCTAACATCGGCGGATTAGGATAATCACTAGAACGCGGAGCTCCTAACGGGTCAGGTTCACCCGAAATACCAGCCGTTTTTTCCCACTTATCATAGTACTTTTCCATTTCATCATATGTGATGCCCCAGTCTTGAATGGTCATGCCTTCCGGGATTTTCTCTTTACCATACCGATCGATCGTCATGCTGCGAATTTCAAAATCATATGGACGCCAACGGTATGTCGACCCAGCCCAGTGTACACTGCCACCGCCTAAGTCCGTACCCACCATCATTTCTTGACGGGTCCGAACAGGCAGTGCCACTTCGTCAATATTATTACGTGAAGTAATCGTTTCAGAAGAAAGATTCTGCATCATTTCGTATCGGTTCGTGTAGCGCAGCTCGTCTTTTACTCCTATGTAATCCTCGCGCACTTGGTTTTTCCCGCGTTCCAATCCAACCACCTTATAGCCCGCTTTCGAAAGTTCAGCTGCCACTACACCACCGGCCCAACCAGTTCCAACAATTACTACATCTACTTTATCTAATTTAATTGCCACGCCCAATGACCTCCTTTAATGACCTTGATAATCTCGCAAGCTTTTTTGTTCCAATGGAATGAACTCCTCCGGCTCGATTTGCGCCATATAACTCGCTCGCGGTCCAGGGTATTCTTTCATTTTCCAGCCCATCATATCTTTGTTTCCTCCATAAACCGGATCAGCGTAAGCACCTTCAAGTGTTGTTTGACGAAGCAAATTGAAAAAGTTTTGTGAACCGACACCTTTCAGCTCGACTTTGCCCTCATCAAACATCCGCATTACTTCGTCTTGCTGTTCAGGACTTGCCTCGACAAAACTCGTTCCAAATTCTCTCTGTGCTACGTTGTCCATTTCCCGAAGCCCTAAGATGAAGATTTCTCCTCGGTTCATTCTTGTCTGGTATCGAGGAGTTGGAGTAGGGTTTTGCACTTCTGCATTCGGCCCTTGTCTATCCTGATTGTCCGTATTATTATGTCTGCCTGCGTCTTCCATACTTAGAAGAAATGGCCCTTTCATATATTCTTTCGCATTCATACCCCATTCACTGTTCAATTGTTTATCAATGAAAAAAGGGACACCAAGCTCGATTGCACCTGGACCTAAATCATCGCTCGGCAATATTCGCTCAGTAGCGGCCGATAGTATGTCAAAATCTTCTACACGTGTGAAGAACACGCGTGCATCTTGCAAATAGCCACTATCCTGTTTGCCGGCCTGCTTGACATTTTCAGGATTTTTTTGAAGTTGATTCGTCAGTAAACTACCGAATAATCCTCCACCAACTACACCGCCTGCAACAAGTCCAGTATTTTTTATAAACGTTCGGCGGCTCATTCCTTTTTTCTCGTTCACATCCGTTGGTTGATCAGCCATTTTGCACTCCTCCTTCTTTACTAACCGCTTACCTTCCATGTTTACCCTCTATATATTGATTTATTCACTATTTTTTGTTTCTTTACAATAAAAATCGTCGTTTAATAGGGAAGCGAGTCGAAAACCGCGATGGGGGTAGGCGAAGTGAGTGAAAAATTTGAAGCTGTCTTGACATTGATTAGAGTGCAACATTGCATGCGGATGTAAAGAATCGCTAACATTATGCTGAATGCCTATGTGATGTCGACACTTTGATATGTATCAATATCTTCTTCCTTGCGAATGCAGCTCTAAAGCCCGTTACCGATGAATTTTCAAATCTCATTGGTAGACGAAAAAGCCGATCCCCGCTCGTTCATGTATTATGGATGAGTAATTCCATTAAAAAACCAGCCCGGATATGACATTACGGGCTGGCATCACTAAAATAGTTATTTAATTTGATTTGATTTGCGTTTTATCCCCCTGACTTTATTGCTGGTGGACAGCGGCTGTATCATTCGAAAGACCGGCATGAAGGGCCGTTTTATATTGCTCATTCAGTTGATGGCAGCTAGCTCGTTTTGCTTTTTGATTACAATTTAAATTGCAAGACGTGGCGATTAAGCTCCTCGGCATATTTTGCAAGCTCCTCTGAACTATTTGCGACTTCTTCCATCGAACTATTCGTCTGTTGGGCTGATGCGGATGTTTGTTCAACGCCTGCAGATGTTTCCTCTGTGATAGCTGCAATTTCCTCCACAGATCTGCGCATTTCCCGACTTCGTGATACCATTTCCGACAAATTACTTGAAATCGTCGTAATATGAGCAGTCACTTCTGTCACTGCGTCATTAATATCGTTAAACGTTTGACTCGTTTGGGTAATTTGCTCCGTTCCTTTTTGTACTTCTTCATATCCATCCAATAAAGCAGCTGCTACAGAACTGGATTCAGCTTGAATGTCATTTACGATTTTTGTAATATCCGTTACAGAGTGAGAAACCTGTTCGGCTAAGTTTCTTACTTCCTCCGCTACTACCGCAAACCCTTTGCCGTGTTCGCCAGCTCTGGCCGCTTCTATAGCTGCATTCAAAGCTAATAAATTTGTTTGATCGGCAATCGCTTTTATTACGACTACTAATTTAGATATTTCCTGTGATTGGGTGTCCAAGCCCGTAATTCTATCTACAGAAGATTGTACAATTTTATCGATTCTAACCATTTGTTCATTGGATAGATTCATTAAACGACGTCCTTCTGTCGTCATACTCAATACTTTTGAAGAACCGTTTTTAATATGCTCTCCTTTACTGTCTGCCTCTTCTACTTTTTGGACAAACAGATCCATCATGTCAGATAGATGACTTGCTTGTGTAGCTTGCGATTCCGCACCTCCCGCCAAATCAGACATCGTCATCGCAACTTGGGCAGATGCGGCTTTCACTTCTGTCGCAGATTGTGTCAACTCTTCACTTTGGGCTGTTACAGAACCAGAAATGCCATTAATCGTATTTAATAAGTTGCGGGTATTGTCTCTCATTTCATTCGCTGCACGGACAAGCTGACCTACTTCATCCTTAGCATGTGTTTTCATGTTTTCGCCGCTTAAGTCGCCTTTTGCAATTTCCAACATGCGATTCATTACCATTTTAATTGGTTTTGTAATTTGATCGGCTGTAAAAAGTGCCGCAGCGATACTTATAAGGATTAAAAGGGCAGTAACCACACTTACAATTTTAAGTGTCAGTTCACCGCTAGCCAGAATCTCCTCTTCCGCAGCATTAATATTTTCTTCAAAATCTGCAGCCAATTTTTCATAGCCTGACATAATCTCACGAACCATTGGCGTTGACTGCTCTAAGTTTCTGAGCGCTTCCTCTTGATTGCCCTTATCATACTCAGCAAATACATCTTCTGAAATGAGTGTCCTCCAAGCAACAGTTTTACTGATCAGCTGATCAAACTCCTCTGTTTCCTGTATCGCCCGTATCACTTCTTCATTTTGCATTCCATTTTTACTGAACTCATTGAATCGATCCTTATAATCTCCTCCATACAAAATATATCCTCTTGCCGCCGCAATACGGTTAGCCATAGACAATGCCAGTTGCTCATGTGCAATTAATAAAGGCAGCTCTTTCTCTACTATATTCTTTGCTTCATTGTTACTTTTCACCATTACTGAAATATTATAAGCGCCGTATATAAGCACTAATATAATCACCAACGCGAAAGCAAGTAGTAGCTTTCTTTTAATGCTTTTGAACATATTCTACATCTCTCCTATCATTTTTGAATAGCGAACACGTAACACGGTAATTTATATCGACCGAAAGGACCATATATAAAATAATTAATTATTCATGGTTATATCCATCTTTATAATCATTTTAATAATGGAATTGTTATAATGGGTATTTGTTGAACACTGTTCACAGTAGAGGTTGTTTTTCTTGAACATCGAATTTCTTTATACTACTCCTCTATTTTGTTATACTTTAAATAGAACAAACTGGAGGGAGATTTATGAAAAAAGCCATTCTATTTTTTTGCTTATTAGCAAGCATAATTTTTATAGTTGCAGGATGTAGCAAAAAGGATGTTGATTCGAAAACTGATCAGAAAGGATTAGATGCATTGGAAGCAATTGAAGGCGTTTGGAACGGCACGATCAATATACCGAATCAGCCGCTACCAATCATTTTAAAATTCACGGAGGACAAAGGAATGCTCAGCATTCCTGTACAAGGATTAGACAACTTTCCACTATCCAACGTGGACTTAGAGGATGCGGATTTAAAATTTGGTGCAACGATTCAAGGACAGCGCATCACTTTTGACGGCAAAGTAGAGAATGATAAAATTTCGGGAACCTTTACTCAAATGGGGCAATCTTTTCCTTTTGAATTAGTGAGGGGAAGTGTGGAAGAAACCCCTGATTCAGGGGATGCTGTCGAAGTACAACTCGAAGATGGCATGATGTCAGGTCTTTTAGAAATGCCTAAAGGCGATGGTCCGTTTCCACTAATGGTAATTATTGCAGGATCCGGTCCGACAGATCGCAACGGGAACTCTCCTTTGATTCCCGGTAAAAACAATAGCTTGAAAATGCTTGCTGAACAGTTGGCGGATAACGGCATTGCAAGTATCCGATATGATAAGCGAATGATTGGCGAGAATGCTAAGTTAGGCGGAAAAGAAGAGGATTTACGATTTGATGATTATATCGAGGATGCAGCTGCATGGGTGAACTTTGCTAAAGCAGACGATCGTTTTTCGAAGGTCGGAATTATCGGTCATAGCGAAGGTTCTTTAATTGGAATGGTGGCAGCTGAAAAAACGGATGCAGATATGTTCATTTCCATTGCAGGACCGGGAAGGCCAATTAATGAAGTGTTATTGGAGCAACTTGAACAACAGCTCCCTGTAAACTTATTGAAAGAGTCGGATGATATATTAATACAATTGAAGCAAGGCGAGCAAGTAAAAACGGTCAGCACCGAATTGCAAAGTATATTCCGCCCTTCTGTCCAGCCGTATTTAATTTCGTGGTTGAAATATGATCCAGCGAAAGAAATCCAAAAAATTAAGGCACCTGTTCTTATTATTAATGGAACGAGGGACGTGCAAGTACCTGCCACTGATGCTGAACGTCTTCACAACGCCAAAGAGGACTCGGTACTAGCCATTATACAAAACATGAATCATGTATTGAAAGAAGCCCCCGAAGATCGAGAAGGAAATATGGCAACGTATATGAACCCAGATCTTCCATTAGCCGAAGGACTGATGGATGAGATTTTGAGCTTTTTGAAAAAATAAAACCAATAAAAGAGTGAGCCTTCCAACAGATTCAGAGGAAGGCTCACTTTTACTTTTAATGCAATTTTACTCGTTGAAGCCTAAGGGCATTCAGTACGACCGAGACTGAGCTAAACGCCATTGCAGCACCCGCAACCCATGGAGCCAATAATCCGAATGCAGCAACCGGAATACCAATCGTGTTGTAGAAAAACGCGAAAAACAAGTTTTGCTTAATATTGCGCATCGTTTTTCTGCTCATAATGAAAGCGTCGGCAACACTATTTAAATCGCCACGCATTAATGTAATGTCAGCCGCTTCAATTGCAATATCCGTTCCAGTTCCGATCGCCATTCCAATATCTGCAACAGCGAGTGCTGGAGCGTCGTTAATGCCGTCCCCAACCATTGCGACTTTCTTTCCTTGCGCTTGCAATTTCTTAATTTGATCGCTTTTCTGATCTGGAAGAACTTCTGCAATAATATGCGTCAAGCCGACTTGGCGCCCGATTGCTTCCGCAGTTTTCTGATTGTCTCCCGTCAACATGATGACGTCAAGACCAAGCTCCTGCAATCGTTGAATCGCCTCTTTGGACGTTTCTTTCACGGTATCTGCAACGGCTACGACACCCGCAAGCTTCCCATCGATTGCGATGAGCATCGCCGTTTTTCCTTCGTTCTCCATTTTCTCCATTGTTGCTTCGATATTATCAAGTGCAATGTCCCGGCTTCGCATTAGTTTCCGGGTACCGGCAAGCACATGCTTACCAGCAACTTCCGATTCAATACCGTATCCAGGAAGTGCTTTAAACGTATCCACTTCAACCAATTCAACGCCTTTTTCTTTGACACCTGTAACAATTGCCTGTGCCAATGGATGCTCTGATTGATTCTCAGCAGACGCGACCAATTGCAAAACTTCCGCATCCACAAAGCCCTCAGCAACGATTGTATCTGTCAATGCGGGTTGACCTTTTGTAACTGTTCCCGTCTTATCCAACACGACCGTGTCAATGGAACGAGTATTTTCAAGGTGCTCGCCGCCTTTAAAGAGTAAGCCCATCTCAGCCGCTCTACCTGAACCCGCCATGATTGATGTCGGCGTCGCTAAACCGAGCGCACACGGACATGCGATGACAAGAATCGAGATAGTCGGGATGAGTGAAGATCTGAAATCGCCAGGCGTGACGACAAAATACCAGATGAAAAACGTCAAAATCGCAATTCCGACAACAATTGGTACGAAAATACCCGAAATTTTATCCGCCAACCGTTGGATTTCCGCTTTGGAGCCTTGTGCTTCCTCAACGACTTTCACAATTTGTGATAATGCGCTATCTTTTCCGACTTTCGTCGCTTTAATTTGCAAAGATCCATTTTTATTGATGGTCGCGCCAATGACTGAGTTTCCGGGAACTTTATCGACAGGAATACTTTCTCCCGTAATCATCGATTCGTCGATCGCCGATTGTCCTGAAATAATTTCTCCATCAACTGGAATTTTTTCTCCCGGCTTCACAAGAATAATATCTCCTGCCACCACTTCTTCGATTGGCACTTCTTGTTCGATGCCATCTTTTAAGACACGAGCTGTTTTCGCTTGTAAGCCCAATAGTTTTTGAATGGCTTGGCTCGTTTTCCCTTTTGCTCTCACTTCGAACAATTTACCAAGTACGATGAGCGTAATAATGACCGCAGATGCTTCAAAATACAATTCTGGTTCTCCGACGCTCCCCGCATTCATCCATTCAAACGTTAAATAGAGACTGTAGAAATAAGCTGCACTTGTACCTAATGCCACTAAAACATCCATATTAGCGCTTTTATTTCTCAATGCTGTAAAGGCACCTTTGTAAAACTGTGCCCCTACGATGAACTGGACAGGCGTTGCAAAAGCGAGCTGCACCCAAGGATTCATGAGAAATTCCGGTAAGTAGAGGAACGATAGAAACTCAAAATGCGCTACCATTGTCCATAATAATGGAAGTGTCAAAATCGCCGATAAAATGAATTTCCGGTATTGCTTTTTAATCTCTTGCTCTTTATGATCCAACTTTTCCTTGCCATCGCTTTTGGGAATCAATTCATAACCCATTTTCTTCACATTGGCGATCATTTCGTTCGGACTCGTTTGCCCGCCATCATAATCGACAGTGAGCGTTTCAAGAGCGAAATTGACCGTTGCTTTTGAAACACCATCCATTTTATTAATGCGCTTTTCGATTTTCGTAGCACACGCCGCACACGTCATGCCAGAAATATCAAACTCTGCTTTATCTTGAATAACGCCATACCCCAACTTCTCGATTCGAGCGGTAAAGTCATCGACATTCGTTTTTTCAGGGTCGTAAACAATCGTCGAGTTCTCCAAAGCGAAGTTAACATTCGCCTTTTCAACGCCCTCAATTTTAGATAACCCTTTTTCTATACGGTTTGCACATGCCGCACATGTCATCCCGTTTATCTTAAGTGTTTTTTCTATAGTTGCCATTTATATCCCTCCAATACTATGCAGGGGTATATTTTTTTGAAAAAAGAAGGATTATACAGGTAACGTATAATCACTTCTACATTCGCTTTATACCCCTACATGGTGTAAGCGAAAGCGTATTTACTCCTAATTAAGCAACTTCGTAGCCTTGATCTTCAATTGTTTCTTTGATTTGTTTTAAGGTCGTTTCGTTATCAAATTCAACTGTTACTTCATTATTCGCAAGATCTACTTTTACTGATGAAACACCTTTCAGTTCACCGACACTTGACTCGATTGAATTAACGCAATGACCGCAAGACATGCCTTCAACTTTTAAAACTTCTTTCATGATGTAAAACCTCCTGTTTTGTTGTTAGTTACAATATAATATACCCCATACCAGTATGTCAAGTGGATAGAAGCAATTATTTTGTCATTGTTCTCATGACACTCATAAGCTCCTGTATGGCCGCCTCGCCATCTTGTCCTTTAATGGCATTGACGACACAATGGTGTGTATGGTCTTCCAATAAAGCTAATGAAACCTTGTTCATTGCTGATTGAATCGCACTTATCTGATGTAGGATATCTACACAATAGCGATCGTTTTCAATCATTTGATGAACGCCCCTCACTTGCCCTTCAATTCGTTTCAACCGGTTTAACAGCTGTTGCTTATTCGGCTGGACAGTTTTCTTTGTTGCTTCTGCCATATTATCACTCCTCAGAGTTTTGTATACCCCTTACCCCTATAGTAACATCTATAGCAAGGAAGAGCAATTATAATGTTTCGACTGACAGGAAGAAGCAAACATTCTAGACCGCCAACAGCTTTTTTATTTCCTCTTCGTTCCGCTCAAATCCTATTATTACTTTCGGTTTGCCTCCAAAACCTAAAAACGTTTTTTTCTTAAATACGAAAGCTGGCACGACCCGAGAGCCACTTACTTTAATAAGCTCTTTCTCTTTTTCCGGTTCTATCGATAAATCATAACCGACATACGGAATATTTTGTTCGGCAAGAAATGCTTTTGCTTCTTGGCAATCCGAGCAGGTCGGCCGTGTATAAAGTTC
This sequence comes from Sporosarcina contaminans, assembly GCF_042679045.1. Lineage (NCBI taxonomy): Bacteria > Bacillati > Bacillota > Bacilli > Caryophanales > Caryophanaceae > Sporosarcina > Sporosarcina contaminans. Next base: position 17,099 of record NZ_JBHTLT010000045.1, read on the forward strand.
AAATTGAACATTCTTCATAAGTCGCCACCGTTGCCAAAACCTTATAAAACACTATAAAGCCTGTTTGATTCTTGCTTCATCCTGTCCGATTTTGCCGAAGCTACTTTCGTTTGGTCTAACAGTCCACAAGCGTTAATTCGGGTACAACGGACCCTACACATTAACAGTGTCTTGTTGGTGACTAAACTGTTAATCCTTCGTAGCTTGCCAAATTTAACGATGCATTTCTATCCCGATCCAACTTCAATCCACATTCACATGAAAACACACGATCAGCCAGTTTCAGGTCCTTTTTAATCGTTCCACATGATGAACACTTTTTGGAAGACGGGTAAAAACGATCCGCTTTAGTGAAGCCAATTCCATATTTTTCGCACTTATATTCCATTTGGCGAATGAACTCATGGAATTTTTGGTCTCCAATTGCTTTTGAAAGATGGCGATTTTTCAACATGCCACTCACATTCAAGTCCTCCACCACAACTTTGCTTGGTTTGGTTTTCACGATAGCGTTCGTTGCCTGGTGGATATGATTGTTTCGGATATTCGATAATCGCCTGTGTAGGTGTTGTATCTGCTTTTCAAGTTTTATAATGTTGCTCGTTTTGACGAAACGGTCTCCCTCCTTATTCATTTCGTATTTGCGCGATACGCTTCGTTGCAACCTACGCAAGCGTTTACCCTCCCTTATTATGAGGACACATATTTAAAACAATTCATTTTACCTCAAGAACATATGAGTACAGAGAAACTTTGCCATTGAATTGAAATTCTGCCCAAAGTTTGTACTTGCCTGCTTCCGTCAAGACCGTATCAAATTGCGTTTGATCAGCTGAAACCGGATGGACATGGATAAATTTTTCGGCATTTTCATCTAAAATGACGACGTGCCCTAATGCACCTAAGTACCGTTCAGGCTTTTCGCCTTTTGTATCAAATTGCAATGAAATGTCTTGGCCTGCTTCAAATGTATTTTCGTTTAATTCAACAGTATGACCGTCAACAGTTTGTAATAGATCTTTACCGACAGACAAGTTATTTGAAGCTTGACTATGATGGCTGTGCCCTACATGTAGCTTAATTGGTGAAATAGCATAGGGCAGATTTTCGGGTGTAATATCTACGAATACTTTGTATTCATTATCCGCCAGCTCCTTTTCCAACGTATAAATGCCAGCATCTATTTTTTCAGGATGAACATGATAAAACTCTTGTAAATCTGCACTTACGATAATGAGATGCATCTCTTTTTCGTGAGAGGTCCCTAATTCAGGCGCATTGCCATTCTTGTCTTTCAATTCGATTGTAATCACACCATCTTTATATGTGACATTGACTGTCACTTCACTTTCTCCTTGAACATTGTGGTGATGGTGATGTTCAGCATGATGATCCATCAAAATTTCCTCCTTTTTTTATCTACTTATATACTTCTCCTCTAACATTATTTAATACTATATAGGGGTATATAGTTTACAAAAATATATACCCTTCATTTCTCCCCGTCAATCATTCGAAGTGGAATTGCACAACATCAATAAGTTTATAACTCATAACGTTTTCTCTTGTTTTGCTGAGCGTACAAGTAGAAGCGCTAATATCGCACCTGCAAAAGCCACCATACCAGACCAGAAAAATGCTTGGTGGAAGCCCTCGTTCAAAGCAACGATCGAGTCACCTGCGGTACTGGAGGACGTTGTTGCAGCTGCAATGACAACCATAATGGCTAGGCTAATCGCCGCACCGACCTGGGAGGTAGTATTGTAGATGCCCGATACCAACCCTGATTCTTCCGGCTTGGCACCTTCTATCGCCGCCTTTTGAGCCGGGATATAGGCTAGTCCTCTACCAATAGAGCCCAGTACTAAAGCAAGTAGGAGGTTAGCCAAATAAGTTCCATTCACAGGCGTGTCGAAGGCAAGCAAGAGCATGGAACCTCCAAGTGCAAGAAACCCAACAAATAGAACGACTTTTAATCCAAATTTCTCAACCAATTTTCCAGCTATAAAAATCATTGTAATCGCTATAATTATCGGTACCGGAATTAAGGCCATACCCGCTTTTAAAGGAGAGTATTTCAATACCTGCTGCAAGTACAACATAATGAAATAATTGAATGGCATCCACATTCCATTCAGCAAAACAAGCGCAATATTCCCCGCGGCCAAGTTGGGAATTTTAAAAGTGCGTAACGGCAAAAGCGGCTCGCTTTTCTTTGCTTGAATAAAAATAAATAAAATGAATAACAAGATCCCAATAATCAATGTCCATATAGTGGCAGGTGAACTCCAGCCATGTTGTTCCGCAGTTACGATGCCGTATACGAGCAGGACGATAGAAGCCGTAACGGAAATAGCACCGGTATAATCGATGCTGCCAGTTCTACGTACGCTTTTCTTCAGAAGCCCTGGAGTCAAGAGTAAGATCAGAATGCCGATGGGTACGTAAATCAGAAACGTCCATCGCCAGCCCAGCCACTCCGTAATAATGCCTCCGAGGAATACGCCGGCAAATCCTCCTGCCGCACCGGAAAGCCCCCAGAACGCAAGCGCCTTATTCATTTCCTTCGGGTTTGCGGCAAACAGTGTCATTACAATAGACATTGCCGCTGGTGTAATTAGTGCGGAACCAGCACCCTGAAAGGCACGTGCGACGTTTAGCACCGAATCATTCCAAGCGAATCCTGCAAGTAAGGATGCCAAGGTTAAGATTGAATACCCCCACATAAATATGCGCCGTTGGCCGAACAAATCGCTAAACTTGCCTCCCAATAGCAAAAGTCCTCCAAAAAAATAATATAGGCGTTCACCACCCATTGTAAACTTACCTGCGTATAGCCAAGCCCTTCTTTGATTGCCGGCAGGGCAACTTGCATGATCGTTCCATCCATCGTAGTCATGGTAAACGCGGTGCACAATAAAGCAAGTGCTTTCCAACGGTTTGGGTCTAGTAGCGAAATTGTCTGCGTTGGGGTAGACATATTGATAAAACCTCCTATACTGTTCAATTGAATAATGCCCCAAACACTCCCATTTATACGACACGGGGGTATTAATGCTGTGAAAAATATACCCGCTAATCCATTTGTAAAGTGGAATAGTAGGTTGACCACATCATATTATACCCCCGTACCGTATGTAAAGCATTTTGTCTCATCTTCAAAAAATAGTGACCGGAGCATGGCTGCCGCCGGTCACGAACTGTCTTAATGATGGTGATGATGATGTCCTCCTGACACTTCAGGCTTCATTTGACATAAAATTGAATCGTCATGCTGATGGGCAGACGTTTCCAATTGAATCGTCACATGATGAATGTTTTCATGCAATAAATCATGCTCAATGCTCCGAAGCAATTGCTCACTTTGCCCGATTGTCATTTGTTCATCCACAACAACGTGGCAAGATAATGCGTTCAGTCCGCTCGTAATAGACCAGACATGCAAATCATGAACGCTGTGCACTCCTTCTGCATTCCGGATTGTATTAATTATATCGTTCATTTTGACATTTTGAGGCACGCCTTCCATCAATACATGCAAACCGGATTTCAATACAAAATAACCGCTTCGCAAAACAAGCACGGCAACGATGACACTTGCCAATGGATCAGCCCAGCCCCAGCCGAAAAACATCATGAGCAACGCCGCTGCAATCGCTCCAATTGAACCCAACATATCGCTCATAACATGCAAATAAGCACCTTTCATGTTCAGGTTCTCATCCACATCACCGCCGCGCATCATAATCCAAGCCACTAAAATATTGACTGCTAATCCGATGCTACTGACGATCAACATTCCAGTTGTCGCAACTTCAGGCGGATTTGCAAAGCGTTGAATTGCTTCGTAGAAAATGAATAAAGCAATGACAATTAATGTTACACCGTTTAATACAGCAGCTAAAATTTCGAAGCGTCTATAGCCGAAAGTCTTGCTTTTACTGGCTACTTTTTCTCCTAACTTAAATGCAATTAACGCAATTGCTAAAGAAATCGAATCGCTTAACATATGACCTGCGTCTGCCAACAGCGCAAGGCTGTTCGTCAAAAACCCGCCGATCGCTTCAACAACCATATATGCTGTAATGATCAAGAACGAAATGAGTAATACTTTCTTATTCGCTCCGTGTGTATGATCATGCCCGTGATCATGTCCCATTTGACTGCCTCCTCCATATAATTAATTATGCGTCGCGTGTTCAATAGCCTGTCTCAATAAATTCATAACGTGATGATCATCTTCCGAATAATAAATCGTCGTTCCTTCTCTTCTAAACTTCACCAATCGTAAATTTTTCAAAAAGCGCAATTGGTGAGAGACAGATGATTGACTCAAGTTTAATGTTTCAGCAATATCATTAACTGAATGCTCCTCTTTGCATAACAAGTTTAAAATTTTTATTCTCGTTGGATCACTTAATGCCTTAAATGTTTGAGATACAACAAAAAGCGTTTCTTCATCTAAAAGTTGCTTGTTCTCCTCCAAAACTTGATCTACGCGATTCTCTTCACTCATTTTCGTCCCTCCCTTTATTGATTATATGAACATGTGCTCATATATTATAATCCCCATTCCCTTTTGTCAATTAAAAAATGTAGTACCCCCCTATTTTTTATACCCACTAATTTCACATATTAACAATCATTTATATTGAACGAACTCTCACTTTAGATAATAATTCATTTGTTTACATACCCTACACAGGTATAGTAAAATAACTTTACTTTTGAAAGCTTTTTTGATGAAAGGTGTGTTGATTGCGTGCAAACCTGTAAAAAGATAAAAATTGCCGTTAATGGTGGGATTTCGTTCGGGGCAAAGCTCAATGCCAGGCAACTATCGGTCATTGCTGACTTTTTAGGTGATCAGGAATTGGAATTGACGACATTCCAGCAGCTATATATTGAAGTAATGGAAAGCGATGTAGAATTTGTTATAAAAAAATTTAAGGAGGTCGGTCTTTTCTGTTATCCTGTTGGAAATTATGTAAAAAGCTTACGCCATTGCAATTTTTGCAAAGGTGCGGAGGAAGAAGGAATGCCTGTTGCTATTGAGCTAAATAAACGGATTGCTGGAAGACCCGTTCCCTTCACGCTCCGTCCAGCCTATACCGGCTGCCCGATCGGCTGTGGGGAACCACTTATCAATGACATCGGCGTCATTAAATCCAGGAATGGTTATGATTTGTATATCGACGGGAATCCGAAAGGGGCTTACGCGAAAACAGGCACCCTCTTCCTCGAACAAGCGCAGCCCGAGGAACTATACAAAGCTGTCGACAAAGTGATTGACTTCTATGCGGAAAACGGAAAGAAGCGGGAACCGTTTTACAAATTTGTAAATCGATTTGGTGTAGAAACATTAAAAGAATTGGTGCATGAACAAACGAATGCGACACTATCCTGAAAAAATAAATACAAAAATATACACAGGCGAAGGAATGTATAGATTCTTTCACCTGTGTATTTTTGTAGGATTTTTTAATTAAGTTCTTAAAATAAATGATTACAACGTCACATGCTTCGGCTTTTTCCAGAACAACGCTACTGCAGTGCCTAACAACAGGACGATAGCCGCGAAGTAATATGGGTAGTTCAAGTTGATGTCGAATAGTATTCCTCCAATAATGGGGCCAAATATGTTGACGATACTTGTAAACGTCGAGTTCATGCCACCATGCACCGAGACGGATGGATTATTTTTTTCTTTTGAATGATTATAGCGCCTTTATATTTAATACTTGTAAATATCCGCGCCCATTCCTACACATAGTTGCAGAATTCCTCTATACCGAAAATTTATCATTTGTAGGCCTGCATATGGTTGGCCATTTCAATAGGAATTTGCTTTTGCACGAAGCGATGAAGCACCAACTTTATTTCTTGCATAATCAACAAAAATATAATAATATGACTGTGGGTCAAAAATGACTAAGGGTCAAAACGAGGTGGGTTTTAATAATGTCAGAAAGAATGGAAAAAATATTTCATGATAGAAATATAACAATCCTAAATAATGCAGAAACGTTATTTAGATTAAATGGTTTCGATAAAGTAACTATGAACGACATAGCGAAAGAATCAGATGTCGCTAAAGGCACTTTGTATTTGCATTTTAAATCTAAAGAAGAATTACTTTTTAATATTTTGAAACCTAAATTGGAGGAATTTAATCATAAAGTAGAACTAATAGACAAAAATGAAAGTCTAACAAGAGATAAAATAATTAAAATAATAACTTATGGATTTGATAGTGACTTTTTTGACTTTTCCAAGGATCATTTTCTTTATATGCATAAGTTATTTAATGTGCAATATCACAATGAATTAAGTTCATGTATCGATAAACTCATAAAGAATTTTTCCAAAATAATACAAGAGGGCAAAGAAAAAAACGATATAAATTCCTCTTTGCCAAATAACTATTTATCACATCAATTGATGCACATTTTTGACCCTCAAATTTATTTTAGTTTAGTTGAAATTGAAAAAAACACAAAAGAAAATTTTGTTCGCAATACGATTAATTTTTATTTAAATGTATTAGGTATAGAAGGAGAGTAATATATGGATTTACAATTAAAAAATAAAAAAGCACTAATTACTGGGTCAACTAAAGGGATAGGAAAGGCAATTGCTTTCGAACTTGCAAAAGAGGGTGCAGATGTTTTAGTCAACGGTAGAAACAATGAAGAAGTTGAAATGATTGTTAATGACATAAAGAAAAAGTATCCAGAAACTAATCCTCAAAATGCTTTTGGTAATCTATTGAACAGAGATGAAATGGAAAACATATACAATAACCATCCTAATGTAGACATTCTTGTGAATAATTTAGGGGTATACGAAATGATGACTTATGAAGAAGTCAATGATGAAGTTTGGAAGAAATATTTCGATACAAATTTTCTTGTTGCTGATAAACTGTCTAGATTTTATTTAAATAAAATGCTGAGTGGAAATTTTGGTAGAATTATTTTTATCGCTAGTGAAGAAGCTGTCATGCCTTCAAGAAATATGCCCCAGTATGCTGTGACTAAATCAATGATTTTATCTTTATCTAAATCATTATCATTTTTAACCAAGGGCAAAGAAGTAACAATTAATACCATTATGCCTGGACCAACATTGTCTGAGAATGTCGAAGAGATACTCAAAGACATATATAGTAATTCTAGTAAGTCTTTCGAAGAAATTGAAAAGGACTTCGTCTTGTCTAATTTACCTGATTCGCAAATTGAAAGGTTTATTCGTCCTTTTGAGATAGGGAGAATGGTGGCATTTGTGAGCAGCCCATATTCAGGTGCTCTGAAAGGTACAGCAGTTCGAATGGACGGTGGTTTGATACCTACTATTTATTAAAATAATAATAAAAGCCCAATATAAAATAAATATGAGGCTGGGACAAAACCCTCCTCTGAGATGAAAAAGCCGGTGAAATTTACGACGAGTAAAATTTCACCGGCTTTAATTTTTNCTAGTTATGTCCCAGCCTCTTTTACTTTTAAAACTTCACCTTTTCCGGAATGTCTGATGGCTGCACTTCATCATAGGAAGTAACTTCATCTCCCTTTTTCAAATACAATTTCAAAAATGCCCCTTCTCTCAACTCTTTCGCTGCGGAAAATTCCACTTCGATTGGCTCGCCATTTTCTTTATAGGCAGTACCCGTATAGAAATACCTTTTCATAATCTCACCTGAGTCCAACTTTGTTTCTTCAACAGAGTTTTCAGCCGGAATTTGGTAATAAGCATTGTCTTTTCCCATTCGATTGAAATCTATCGTTGCCAAAGCAACTATTGCTCCAATGAGCAAAACTGCTAATACCCCTATCGCAATTAACCCTTTCTTCATCGATTATCCCTCCAAATAGCTTCTTCTAATTATTTTGTTGAAGTTACGAACTGTAGCAATATAGTAAACTGCGTATATTAACGTGTAGGCAGCCATCCAAATGATGACTGGGACTAAGAAATCCATCATGAGCAAGTTGGAGACAGCTGTCAATGCTACACCTCCATGAAGGAGTCCTAAAAGGAGCGGTGCCATGAATATAACTCCGATTTGCCCACGGATCGTCCGCTTCATATCTTTGTTCGACACGCCGATTTTATGGAGAATCGCATACTTCGCTTTATCCTCCTCCGCCTCCGTCATCATTTTAAAGAAGATAATGCTTCCTGTAGCGACAAGGAAAACAAGCCCTAAAAAGCTTCCAACGAATAATAATGATCCTAAAGACTCGATGGAGCTATTGTAATCGGCTGTTGCGCTTGAAAAACTCTCTGTCGACGCCGCCAATTTGTCGGACAATTCTCCCTGTTTTTTATAGTCAATGACGTTAACCGCTTGTAGCAACTTCTCCTCCGAATCTATTTCATCATATAATTGATCCGTCACTACAATCGCATTTGCGCCTAATGTTCCTACATTGAATAATGCTTGATCATATAGCTTCGCAACTTTATATTCGGCATCGTTAATCGTGACAGATTCCAATTTGTCAGACCACTGCTCATTATAAAAAACGTCAATTGCAAAAACTTCATTCTGCTTAAGTTTTTGCACTTTCGGCCACTCCAAGTTCTTCGCCAATGCCTTATAGGTGGTCTCATCAATGACGGTATATTCCATTTCATAAGAATCGAGTGGAACGCGGATTGTTTTGCTTTTGAATGAAACTTCCGATTCGATGATCGCAGGGTCAATTGTCTGCTGATCCCCTTCCCACATAAACGTGTACGGAGAATACGCCTGCACATTTTTTTCTGCATTATAATAAACCCCGAACACCGCTCCACCTGACGTAATCGTCGTTGCGCTCAGCACAGTAATGATCGTCAATGTTTTCGCATTTCCCCTAATCCGGTAAAGCAATTGGGAAGCAGTCATCATATGAAGGCCCTTCCAAGCCCAATGCGGATTTCTTTTCAACGCGGACAATACATATACGAGAACGCTATGGAACAGTAAATACGATCCGATTACAGTCAATGCGATAATAACGATCGGTGTCGCCAATCCTAATACTCGCCATACTTGCGAGTCCATTAAATCTTGCAACGCAATTGTATAGGCAGCAGCTAATGCCAACACACCTAAAATCGCTGTCAAAATGCGCGCTTTCGGGACTTCTTCGCCCTTTTTCTCGGCATGGAATAGGTCAATTAACTTGAAACGATAAATTACCCGATACCCCATCAATGAAGTAATTAAAAAGATGATAAAAAACACAATGATTGTATTAATGAGCGCACCTGTTGAAAATGCAAATCCTGCCACAACATCCAGTCCCATTAACTTCAATAAAATGCTAAGCAATGCGCGAGAGAGTAAAAATCCTAATACGACCCCAATGACAAGGGATAGCAGTCCGATTACCATGTTTTCAAAAAACAGAAGGAATCCAATCGAACGCTTTCGCACGCCAAGCAAGGAGTAAAGCGCGACTTCCTTTTTCCTCTTTTTCATGAAAAAAGAATTTGAATACAGTATAAAAATCGCTACAAAAATCATGAGCACAAATGCAGCTGCGCCCATCACTCCTTGAATTTGCTTTGATGTTTGAGCTGCTCCGCTAATATCATCGCTATATTTCAATGTCGCAAATGTAAAGTAAATTAGGATGGAAAACACGGTAGATCCGATGTAAAGCGAATAGCTTTTCATATTGCGGCGTATATTTTTCAATGCCAAATCAAATAACGTCATTCGTTTCACCGCCTACTTGCGAAAGCTCATCCAAAATCATTTGGAAAAACTCCTTGCGCGTCTTCATTCCACGCACGATTTCTTTCGACAGTCGACCATCTTTTATGAATAAAATACGGCGGCAAAAGCTTGCGGCGTATGCATCGTGCGTTACCATCATAATCGTTGCTTCATGCTTTTCGTTCAGCGAACTCATACTTTCCAGCAAATCCGTTGCTGACTTTGAATCCAATGCACCAGTCGGTTCATCTGCAAAAATAATTTTAGGGTTAGAAATCAATGCACGACTTGCAGCTGTACGCTGTTTTTGACCGCCTGAAATTTGATAAGGATATTTATCAAGCAAATTGGAAATGCCGAAAGTCGCTGCAATTTCTTCAACTCGTTCTTTAATGACCGCTGGTTTCTTCTTTGCAATCGCAAGTGGCAATAAAATATTTTCGCGAATCGTCAATGAATCTAATAAATTGTAATCCTGAAAGATGAATCCAAGATGGTCTCGCCTAAAATCTGCAAGCTTCTCTTCATTCATCTTAGCGATATTGTCTTTTCCAATTACGATATCCCCGCTTGTCGGTGTATCAATTGTTGCTAATACATTGAGCAATGTCGACTTTCCGGCTCCTGAAGGACCCATAACACCGACGAACTCCCCATGGTCGATTTCAAATGATATATTTTTAAGCGCATTGAATACATTTGCGCCTTTTCCATACGTTTTTTCTACATTTTTTACAAGTAATAATGGCTCCATTTATTAGCACCTCTTTCATATGCCCTTACTATACCGGCCATACCTTAAACAAAATTAAACTGTATCTTACAAAATCCTTAAGTTGATTATGACGATCACAGAAATCGCTTCTTCGCTTGAATGCCAGTAAAGGCGAATATCGACAAATTGCTTTATACTATGAGCAAATGCTTAGGCAAGTCCCCTTTGCCTTACGAAAGGATGTACACGTTTTGGACAAACCACGGATCTTAGTTGTAGATGACGAAAGCGATTTACGCCATTTAATGAAAACAGCGCTTATAAAGGAAGGGTTTTCGGAGATTGAAACGGCGGGTTCTGTTCGAGAGGGCTGGGAGCAATTCAAAACGTTCTCGCCTCATATTGCGATATTGGACATCATGCTGCCAGATGGCGATGGCTATGAACTATGCAAAAAAATTCGGGAGGTTTCCCATATACCAATTTTATTCTTATCGGCGAAATCTGACGAATTGGACAAGATTTTAGGGCTCGCGATTGGTGGCGACGACTACATTACAAAGCCATTCAGCCCGAAGGAAGTTGCTTTCCGGGTAAAAGCTCAATTAAGAAGGGCAGGCTATAACGATTCTGGAACGGCACCCCAATCAAAAAGGATTACTGTCGGGCCATTTTCGATGGATGAGGAAGAAACTGAAGTGACTAAGAATGGCGAGCCAATGGAGTTGACTGCAAAAGAGATGGGTTTGATGGCATGTTTCATGCACCATCCGAACCAAATTTTAAGCAAGGAAACACTTTTCGAACGTGTTTGGGGAGAGGATTTTTTCGGAGCAGACAATACGTTAATGGTCCATATTCGCCGGCTTCGTGAAAAAATCGAAGATCAACCATCAAAGCCTACTTTTCTAACAACTGTAAAAGGCTTAGGCTATAAATTTATCGTGAAATAGGTGATCCGATGAAATGGAAGTTAACTGCACGCTATTTGTTTTCGGTATTGATTATTGTATGCATCGTCGTCTTCGTGAACATGCTTGTCCTATTCGGAGTGCTTTATTACCAACAATCAAATGGTAATGAAAACTTATCCTCTGAAACAGGAGAGACGTTTACACGCCAATTTTCACGTTATATGTCAATAAATAATGGACAACCCATCATATCAGATGAAGGAATTGAGGCATTGCGTACGTTCGGCGGTTGGGTACAAGTGTTGGACAAAAACGGAAATGTTGTGGCTGACGCCTTATCGCCGGAAGATGCACCTACGCATTACAGCCCTATAGAGCTTGTGCATAAGTATAAATATATGGATGATCAAAAGACAACATATTTCATTAGCCAATTTGACGAGTACAGCTATCTATTGGGGGTCAAAAATTCAGTAGAACAGCGAATTGTTCTTATGTTCAATGGTCCCTCTTTCTTATCTTATGCTTCAAAAGCGTTCATTGGCATGACCATTGCAGATCTCATCATTGCGATACTTATCGGCTTGCTGTTCAGCACAATTATTACGAAGCCTGTCTCGCATATGATCAACCGAATCTCGCAGTTAAAGGAGCGGAACTTCTCCGTCCAGAAAATGAAACGTCAAGGCATTTTTAAACCGGTCTTTTCGAATTTGAACGCCGTTTCAGAAACATTGCTATCTCACGAAGAAGAACGCGCTAAATTAGAAAAAATGCGTGAGGAATGGGTTAGTAATGTTTCGCATGATTTGAAGACTCCCCTTGCGTCCATCCAAGGGTTTGCAGAATTATTGCGTGAGCAAAACGTAACAGAATCTGAACGTATTGATTATGCAGAAGTCATCGAACGAAAATCGATCTATATGAAAGAGCTTTTAGATGATTTTAATTTAACAATGCGGTTGCGCAATCAAGAAATGCCTCTGAACAGAGAAGATACACGGCTCGAAAGTTTCGTGCGCGAACTGGTTATTGATGTGTTGAATGACTCACAATCCAACAACTGTACAATTTCCTTTAATAGCAATGCACCAAACTTGAAGTGGAATATTGATCAGCATTTAATGAAACGAGCTATATTAAATTTCATTCACAATGCGATCACTCACAATGACAGGGATGTACAAATTAACGTCAGCTTAACGCCTAAAGGCATAACAATAGAGGACAACGGCAAAGGAATCTCGGAGCATGACATAGAACAAATCTTTGATCGCTATTATAGAGGAACGAATACGGATCATATACATGGCACAGGCCTCGGTCTGGCTATCTCGAGAGACATCATCGAGGCGCACGGAGGGACTGTTGCATTGACAAGTGAAGCCGGCAGCGGAACGAAAATAGAAATTCGAATGAACGCCGAGATCGATTCACAAGCAAATTGATAGGCTTCATTCTTTATTAATCGGGATTTTAACGCGTTAATTGAGAACAACAATGAAAATTAAAGCTTCCAATTAACTACAAATCTGAACAATCCATTCGCGTTTTGTTTCGAAAAATCAACAAAAACTGCTAAGAATAGACACAATTCCCCGTAATAAATGGTGTATCGGTTGACATAAACCTTAAAATATACAACAATGATTATGTCATTAGAATTATTATAGTTAGGCGGCTCCTAAACATTTTTGCTTGCCGCAGTTTAGGTTTTATCGATACGACCTAAACTATCTACGAAATTATATTTTATAGGAGGAGTTTATTTATGTCTCTAATCGGAAAAGAAATCCTACCATTCAAAGCATCTGCTTACAATAGCGGAACAGGTGAATTTATTGACGTTACTGAAGAAAACTTAAAAGGCCAATGGAGTGTTGTTTGCTTCTACCCTGCAGACTTCACATTTGTTTGCCCTACTGAACTGGGAGACCTTCAAGATCAATACGCAACATTAAAAGAACTTGGCGTTGAAGTTTACTCTGTTTCAACAGACACACACTTCACTCATAAAGCTTGGCACGATCATTCAGATGCGATTAGCAAACTTGAGTACATTATGATCGGTGACCCTTCACAAACAATTTCTCGCAACTTCGATGTACTTGACGAAGAAGCAGGTCTTGCACAACGCGGAACGTTCATCATCGACCCAGATGGCATCGTTCAAGCTGCTGAAATTAACGCTGATGGCATCGGCCGTGACGCAAGCACTCTTGTGAACAAGATCAAAGCTGCTCAATACGTTCGCAACAACCCAGGTGAAGTTTGCCCTGCTAAATGGAAAGAAGGCGAAGAAACACTTAAGCCAAGCCTTGACCTTGTAGGCAAAATCTAATTTCACGATAGCTATATGACGAGGGTAGCCTCCTTTCTGTACAGGGAACGGGGCTCCCTTTTTATTGGGCTTCGGTGGATGTCTTAGATTTTGAATCGAATCTTCTACCTTCTCGATTCAAAATCTAAGGCGTTCATGCCGAGTTATACAGATAAAGAAAAGTTGAGGAGTAGATACATATGTTAGATGCAGATATAAAAGCGCAATTAGCCCAATATCTTGAATTGATGGAGGGGGACGTACTTTTAAAAGTTAGCGTTGGAGACGACAAAGTATCACGTGAAATGGCAGCACTTGTGGATGAATTAGCTACGATGTCATCACGTATTAAAGTAGAAATAACCGATTTGGAAAGAACACCAAGCTTCAGTGTCAATCGCATCGGTGAAGATACTGGCATTACGTTTGCAGGTATCCCGTTAGGACATGAATTCACTTCCCTTGTGCTAGCATTATTGCAAGTGAGCGGTAGAGCTCCAAAAGTAGACGAGAAAGTAATCAAGCAAGTGAAAAACATTCAAGATGAGCTTCACTTCGAGTCATACATCAGCTTAAGCTGCCAAAACTGCCCTGAAGTCGTACAAGCATTAAACACAATGAGCGTGTTAAACCCGAACATTACACATACGATGATTGACGGCGCAGCATATAAAGAGGAAGTTGAAAGCAAAAACATCCTTGCCGTCCCTACGGTTTATCTTAACGGAGAACCTTTCACAAACGGACGTAAAACACTTGAAGAGATTCTTGCAGAACTTGGCAGCGGTCCGGATGCGTCCGAATTTGCCGATAAAGATCCATATGACGTCTTAGTTGTCGGCGGTGGCCCTGCTGGCGCAAGTGCAGCTATTTACGCAGCTCGCAAAGGGATTCGTACAGGAATTGTTGCAGACCGTTTCGGTGGCCAAATTTTGGATACAGCTGCGATTGAGAACTTCATTAGTGTAAATCGCACGGAAGGCCCTAAACTTGCCGCTAATCTTGAAGAGCATGTGAAAGACTACAACGTCGATGTAATGAATCTTCAAACTGCGAAACGTTTGGAAAAGAAAGATCTTGTTGAAATTGAACTGGAAAACGGCGCTGTACTGAAAAGTAAAACCGTCATTCTTTCAACTGGAGCTCGCTGGCGCAATATTGGCGTTCCTGGTGAAGCGGAATTCAGAAATAAGGGCGTTGCCTACTGCCCGCACTGTGATGGTCCTCTATTCGAAGGCAAGGACATAGCAGTTGTCGGAGGCGGAAACTCTGGTGTCGAAGCGGCAATTGACCTTGCGGGTATCGTTAAACATGTAACCGTTCTTGAATATAATTCCGAGCTGAAAGCCGATTCTGTTTTACAAGAACGCCTTCGCAGCTTGAAAAATGTCACAGTTATTACGAATGCACAAACGAAAGAGATTACTGGAACGAATAATGTAAACGGGATCACATACACTGATCGCGTCTCTGGCGATGAAAAACATATTGAACTTGCTGGCGTCTTCGTTCAAATCGGTCTAGTGCCAAACACAGACTGGCTTGGCAATGCAGTTGAACGCAATAAATTCGGTGAAATTATTGTCGACAAACGCGGTGCTACGAACGTACCGGGCGTATTCGCTGCAGGAGACTGCACAGACAGCGCGTACAAACAGATCATTATTTCTATGGGATCTGGCGCAACCGCTTCGTTAAGCGCATTCGATTATTTAGTTCGAAACTAAAACGTACTCTTTTAATTGTAAAGGAACAGGTCTAAAATGCGACCTGTTCCTTTTTTGATTGCCGTTTTTACAAAATCTCATCGTATAATCACGGCTTTATTTAAACTTACCAATTATTCACTCGGTTTTTGCTATAGCTATTGCAGTTAATCCTATGATGATAGATAAAGGCAAAGCTCGTGCCATAAGAGCATCCGCTACATAATCCTCTTGATAAACTATAATGAAACAAATAGTTGAAATAATAAACACAATAGCGACTAATATTTTCAGTACTTTGTTCATGTTCATGTTATCGAGTGATCCTCAAAAAATTTTGTGTTGCAGGTACTCCTACCTTTTGCATTTCTGTCTTACCGTCATACTCTTCCATGAGCGTATCACTTAACCCAATAAATTTATATCCTTCCAAAATTCGCCCTCCTATGATTGCTGTTGATGCTACGATTGAAGAAATCAGATACAACGCAAACGCAACAACTGATGTTGTCAACAATTTAACGATTTCCAACTATCGATTACCACCTTTCACAGAATATATAAATCTTACGCTATACTATGTAAATTGTAAACGAGTGCTATATGTTGAGAAAATTAATCGACTATTAATGTCGTATGCGGCATAAAACGGAATCGTTTTAAGTTTTAGAGTGGGTGATCGGTTCAAAGAATACCGAAAACCCGGAATCTCCGGGTTCGTTACATCTCTTCATTTAATATATGTAACAAATTCCCCTGCAGGTTTCCGATAACCTCTTAACCGTCGACTGGCTTCTTTTTCTTTTCCGACCGTGATCATTAAAACAATTTCATGGCTACTTGGAATGTCTAAAATCTCCCTAACTTTGTCTTGATCAAACCCAATCATCGGACAGCTATCAATCCCTCTATTTTTTGCAGCGAGCATAAAGAGCATGGCGGATAGGGATCCGTTTCGAATAGCATCTTCTTTCATAAACTCTTCTCCACGGGATTCATAAAAATTCGAATTGTCTTCTATTATTTCCTGCAATTCAAAATTAGATAACATCCCCAAATCAACCATTCCCTTATTGATTCTTTCTGTTTGACGATAGGCGTAGCGATCAGCCGTAACAATAATTACTGCAGAAGCGCTATGCACTTTAAACTGCCCATTTGCAGCTTGGCGAATTTGTTCTTTCACTTCCGGATTCAAAATTGTAATATATTCAGTATGCTGTAAATTAAAAGCCGAAGGTGCAAGTTTTACATCTTCAAATATAGGCAGCAAATCTTTTTCAGTTAATGTGACACCTTCGACAAAATTATTTGCAGAACGTCTCTTTTCAATTACTTTTAAGAAATCCACTTCTACTTCCCCCCAATGCGTGATAGGATAAAATGTTTCTTACAAAGGAAAATGGTCAAAATAGATTGACCACTTTCCTTCATAAAGAACCACGGCCGTACGAACGACCATGGCTCTTGTAATTATCGAATTGTATAAAGCGCTTTTGACCAAGGAATCACTTGGTCTAACATTTGATTTACAGACTCTTCTTGAACTGCTTTTGGTTTGAAGTCTGTGCCATTTTCAAAATCAGTGAATAAAGATAATGCTGGATGTACACGTACGTCAGCGATTAGCAATTCACCTAAAATGCCACGTAAATGTTCTGCCGCACGTGCACCGCCTACTGAACCATATGATACGATGCCTGCTGCTTTGTTGTTCCACTCTTCGCGCAAGTAGTCTAAAGCATTTTTCAATGCGCCTGTAATGGAGTGATTATATTCTTGAACGATAAATACAAAGCCGTCTTGTTTAGCGACTGCTTCTGACCAAGCTGCTGCGCCTGATGCATCAGCACCCGCTTCGCCTAAAAGCGGAAGTTTATAATCAGCGATATCAATAACTGTATAGTTTGCGTCACCGCGTTTGTCTGCAATTTCTTTAACCCATTGTGCTACTTGTGGAGATACACGACCTTCACGAGTTGATCCGATGATGATACCAATATTTAAAGTTGCCATTTGTTTTTCTTCCTCCTGTGATGAACCGAATAATTTATTTAAAAAACCCATAGTGTTTTTGTTCACCTCCATGATGACTCCTATGCCTCGAATTCATACATCTTGAATTCAAGATAAATATATCACAGCGATCTACATACCGTCAAGGCTATAGCTTAAGAAAATTTTCATAGTGAAAAACTTTTAGTAGATTGCAATTTAAATTGCTATTAGACAAATATTTCTTAATAGTGTATAATTAGAAGTCCTGCCAACAAATCGTTGGTGCTAAGGGAACTGTGAAAAGTTCATTCTTATTTATGGAGGATGGATCATATGGACAAAGAGCTGTTAATGGAAAGCGCACGCAAGATAAAGGATAGGGCATATATTCCTTATTCTAAATTCCCGGTTGGAGCAGCATTATTGCTAAAAGATGGGACTGTCATCAATGGAGTCAACGTGGAAAATGTTTCATTGGGTGCGACGAATTGTGCGGAGAGAACGGCTATTTTTACTGCAATCGCAAGTGGCTATCAAAAGGGAGATTTCCAAGCGATAGCTGTCGCAGGCGACACAGAAGATTTTCTTCCGCCTTGCAGCATTTGCCGTCAAGTATTAGCGGAGTTCTGTTCACCTGAGATGCCAGTTTATTTAACGAACGATAAAAAAGATATATTGGAATTAACCTTAAAAGACCTATTGCCTTATGCATTTACAGATTTAGAAATGTAAATAAACAAAGAGAATAGATTACCCAGACTGTAGACAAAGTATCTTTTTACTTTGTCTACAGTCCTTTTGAGGTTTGTAGTCATGAGATAGGTGTTTGCCCAGCTTGGCTTGAAAACGCTTGTCAGACAAGGCGCGAAGTCGAGCGAAGACCCGAATAGAACTTAGGTTCATGAGGGGACGAGCGAGACGAGCAACGCAGTATGCGAGCGTTTGTCAACAAGCTGAGATTACAAGCATGTTTTGATGAATCATCATTAAAAACATGCTTTTTATTTATAAAGATACATACATAGTCATAAGATGATAATGGCGATCTTAATATAAAATGATAAGTAACAGTTATTAAAACCTATAAATAGAGCTGTTGTTAGTACTGAAGTCGGATTATTAAAAAAACATTGCCGGATTATACCTGTTTGGATATGATAATCTTAAGGAAGGAGAATTATAATGAAAAATGACCTTGATGATTTATTTGATAAGGAACAGGCACCGAAAATGAAAATAGAGAGAAGAGACGGCGAACCAACCGCAGCTTTTAAAGGGGCTTCCTATGCAGCGCTGTTAATAGGAATCTCCGCTTATCTAATAGGCTTATTCAATGCAGGTATGGAACTAAACGAAAAAGGTTACTACTTCGCAGTTTTAATAATCGGTCTCTATTCATCTGTATCTCTTCAAAAAGCAGTAAGAGATAAAGATGAAGGAATACCAGTTACGAATATTTATTATGGCATTAGCTGGTTTACAATTATTATAGCGATCGCATTAATGGCGATCGGATTGTACAATGCAGGCAGTATCGTGTTAAGTGAAAAAGGATTTTACGCCATGGCTTTTGTACTCAGTATATTTGCAGCTATTACTGTGCAGAAAAATGTTAGGGACACACAGAAAGCAAGAGAGGCAGATTAATAGGAACAACAACCTTAAGGGACCCCCAGAAAGTCAGTGAAAACTGATTTCCGAAGGTCTCCTTTCTTTTTCTGTGAAATTAAGAGACTTTTGGAATTATATCTGAAGAAGAAACTTATAGGTGAAATAGCAGCGAAGACGCCTTCCAAGCGGCAGCCGAAGCCATAAGACTGCCGGCGTGAAAACGCCGGCGAGGCTTATGGCGGGAGGCATCCGCCAGCGCCGAAGCGGATTACAAAAGAGATAGTAGTTGGATTTATGCGCGGGATTAAAGCATTATGCGTTTTAGAACCTTATATGCGTGTTTAATGGCAGGTTATGCGTTTCTGCAATTATATATGAAGAAGAAATTATAAACGGAGCAGAAGCGAAGGAGCCTTACAAGCGGCAGCCGGAGCCATAAGACTGCCGGCGTGAAAACTCTGGCGAGGCTTATGGCGGGAGGCATCCGCCAGCGCCGAAGCGGTTTATATTAGATAGAGTAAATAGATTTTATGAGATTCCAATGTTGCGTACGAGCTATTTTTTATTGCCAATGAACGCAAAATTTTTATCTACAAGATATGCACCCCAACCAAAATCAGCGACTACTGTTACACCGTTAATGTAGGAATGATAACAGTACAATATTTGCTATTTCGCTCGTAGTACTGGCATACTGGCATTTTCAGAAAGAACGATGATCAATAGTACATATTTTTCACTCTTTCACTTGAATGACAATTTTCCCGCGTGTATGACCTGTTTGAAGTTGCTCATGTGCCCGTTGGAATTTATCTTCTTCAAACGGAAGAACTTCCTTGACTACTGCTCTTAGTTCTCCACTCTCCAGCAACTTAGTGATTTTTGTCAATAATTCTCCGCTCGGTTGTACCCAAACAGAAGCAGTATGAATCCCTTCCACTTTACCTTCTTCTATGATTCCGACCGCCGAAGAAAGAGTGCCTCCTTTTTTAAGCACTTGATAACTTCTTATTTGTGTTTCACCGCCTACTAAATCTACAACTAAGTCGTAATCATGTAGAACTTTTGTAAAATCCTCATTTGTATAATCAACCACTACATCTGCTCCGAGCTCCTTTAAGAAGTTCACATTAGACGTGCTGCCGGTTGAAGCAACATAAGCACCCGCATGTTTCGCTAATTGGATCGCCATACTACCAACCCCACCTGCACCACCGTGAATGAGTACTTTTTGGTCCTTTGTCAGTTTTCCATCAATGAACAATGCAGTCCAAGCTGTCATGCTTGTAGAAATAATGGATGCAGCTTCGTTAAAATTAATATTTTCAGGTTTCGCAACAACTTGATTTTCATCTGCAACAGTAAATTCTGCGTAGCTACCATTAGCAGTAGCTAAAACGGCATCCCCTATTTTCCACTTACTCACATTCCTGCCGACTTCACGAATAACACCAGCTACATCGTAACCAAGAATATGTGGGAACGTAAATGGCATTACATCCTTAAAATAGCCTTCTCTCATTTTCCATTCCGCTGGATTTGTTGCAATTGCATAAACTTCAATTAGTACTTCATTTTCACCAACATTCGGTTTGGATACCTCATTTAATTTTAATTGCTCAGGTCCTCCATAATGCTCAATCACAATCGCTTTCATAAGTGTATCCTCCTTAATCTATTATTTTGGTTCGCTCCAATACCGTCCATTACACTTATCGAGAAGCCAACTTCCCATCTATTATTCCCCTTCAATTTACTAGCCTCACGAAGCAAGTTCATTAAAACACGATTTCTACCGGGCTTTCTTTAAACATTGAGTCTTGTACTTGCAGAAGGAACAATTGTTAGCATTTTACATAATTAAGGAATTGTTAAGATCGTCATTAAGCATAATGAACAGATTGGATAAGAAAAGTGATATCTTTTAATGCGAATGCATCACCAGATAGCTTTCCCACCCGTCTTGCGAACCTCAAGACGGCCAATTAAAGATAGTTACTTACCAAATAATCTGAACTACGAGTCTTCAATACAATTCAACCTTACGATTCGGAAATTTTTCTACAGCTAATCTTCTTTTCTCTATTAATAAGATATGAATGTAATAGACTCTAATTCATTTGTATATACAAATGTGTTTCACAATACTAATTATAAGAATGTTTGGCCCCGCTGTAAATGAAATTGTCTTCTTCAGTAACTAATATTCATCAAAAGATTTGTGGCTTTTCATATTTAATCATTATGAGTAACAATAAAACCTCAATACCAATCAAAATAATTGCGTACAAGTAATTTCCAAAGTCCCTAAAATAGTAAAAGGCTTCCCGGAAAGTAGTTAAAAACTGTTTTCCGAGAAGCTCTTATCTATCGATTAACTTTTCATTGTAATATGAACAAACAGGGCGTTTTTCGCATACTTTAAGGCAAGACTATATCTTACAGACGACAACCGCTCCCGCTTAGATGGGATCTGCGGGGCGGTTTCTATTTTGGAGCGTGGAGAGCCATTTATTTATAGAATATCCAATTGAACAATCAGCGCCAAGAGGACTTGCAACAATAGCTGCAAGGAAATTGCTACATCGATATCTTCTGTTATCACATCGACGTCGCGGGAGTTAACGATAATAAGCTTTTGACGGTTTGTTTGCCGGATCTGTGCTTTTTCCAATAGTTCAGCTGTCACTCGTTCTGCCCTTGAAGCATCTGCAATTGTAATATTGATTACGATTGCGATCGCCACTTGGAGTGCCGCTTGTAGTGACGCAGCAATTTGTGTGTCAGTCGTGCTAACCTTAATATTGCAAGAATCACGGATGACGATCAGTTCGTTGGAAAGCTGCTCAATTTCAGAGACTACTTCCGCAGCTTCGTTTGATTTCGAGGATTCCCGAGAACAGGAAACGATCGGATGTGCGCAACAAGGATCTAAAGCAGACCACCTATTCCCGTCGCGTGAATAATATCTCATTGGTTCTTCCCCCCTCTCTCTTTCTATTACATGTATAAGAAAACGAATGAGTTGGACAAACTATCTACTCTTCTTTATTTTTATTACTTTCTTTCTTCTGTCTCATTTGAATGATTACGTCTCTTAGCGGATGTACTTGCTTAACTGTTTCTTCTTCGTCAGCTGTAACTGTTTGAACATTTTTTGTTGCCAAAAAGTCCTCAACTTGGACTTTCAACTGCTCAACAGTCTGTTTCAAACGCTCACGCTGTTCATCTGTCATTCGGCTCTTAGCTTCGTTTACGTTAACTTTGTTTTTGGTAAATAAATCGGCTACAAACAACTCCATTAATTGTCCTGATAGCCCTTGTAATTGTTCTCGGTTCATCTTGCCATCCACTCCATTCACCTCCTTCAGCGCTTACTTCTATATGTATTCTTATTGAAGAGCCTTTGGTCAGGCCTCTGTACATATAAAAATCCCCCAATTTAAAAATCCACATTATATGAAATGGCGCTGATAAAAAAGAAACAAATAAAACCACCTTCCGCTGAATATCGGTATTGTACCTAACTATCAACGTGGAGGTGTTGTACTTCGGGAACTATAGATAGCCATCTAAAAGAAGTAAAATTGAAGGCATTTGAAGCGCGGTTAGTGTGTCTTAAAAAAGAAAAATTAAATAGCCAATCGCCGGTTCAATACCGACAACTGGCTACATAATAGGGTGTTTTTTACTGTCTCAAAATTGAATTTAAGCTTTTTCCTTTTTCCATGAAAGCTTCCTTTTGCGGCATAGTTAGAATTAAATATAATGTGGTGAACAAAATTGATTTAAAAAATTAGCTTTATTCAACCTTTATTGGTATCACTTTCCACTAAAATCGTCTACCAATCAATATTACAATATTAATGCTGGGTATTCTCTAAACGCTTAAAATAATACGATTTCCTGAAGGATCAACAGCAATTGTAGCACCGTTTTCTTCTATAACGGGTGCTCCGATGCGCTCTAATCTATTCATCATTTCGTTCTTCGTTTCTTCACTTGGAAGCATTAACGTAAATGATTCCAGCCCGACACTTTGTGCAGATGGCTTAGGCGCCCCTACCCCGTTCCATGTGTTTAAGCCAATATGATGATGGTATTTGCCATCTGAAATAAAAAGCGCTTGATTGCCGTAACGATTTACAACTTCAAATCCTAGGCCCTTCGTATAAAATTCTTCAGTATCGACTAAATTGGATACGTGCAAATGGATATGTCCCATAACTGCGTCTTCAGGCATCCCTTTCCATAAGTCATTTACTCCTTTGGACAAAAGGTCTGTAAAGTTTAACGGATCAACTGTCATAGCAACTTCACCGTTAGCCCACTTCCATTCAGAAGCATCACGGTCAATATAAATTTCAATTCCGTTGCCATCAGGATCTGATAAGTAAAGAGCTTCACTGACAAGGTGATCAGACGAACCAAACTGCAGCCCTATTTCCGCAAAATGCCGTACGATTTTAATAAGATCTGATCGTGTAGGCAAAAGGATTGCAAAATGATAAAGACCTGTCGTTCTGCTTTGTTTCGGCTCAACATCAATTGGTTGTTCGATTGATAATAAAGCTGTTTTTCCATCCGCAGTTAATTTAGCTTGTCGCTCAGTTCTTTCTAAAACTTTAAATCCAATTACCCTTTCATAAAATGCGATCGACCTTTCTATGCTTTGTACTTTAAGGTTTACTTGCCCTACAAACATAATCGGTTTACGATGAAAATTCATAAAAATACCTCCTGTAGAGTATCATGCCAGTCACTTACTTTATGTAAGTAAATATATATTTATAACAATTGATAGTCAAGTAAGTAATTTATAATAAATAATTTAATTATTTGTAAGCACTCGTTATACTATAAATAAGGAGCTGATTACATTGGCGAATCCAATTTGTCCAAGATTTGAAAAAGCTATGGGTTTACTAAGCCAAAGGTGGACAGGTTTGATCATTTACCAGCTGTTACCCGGTCCGCAACGATTTTGCAGTATTGAATCTTCCATTGGAATTAGCGGCAGAGTCTTATCAGAGAGATTAAAAGACTTGGAGAAGGAAGGCATTGTGAAGAGAGATGTCTATCCTGAGACACCCGTTCGAATCGAATATTCATTAACAGATAAAGGACGATCATTGCAGCCTATCATGCAAGAAATAGAAAAATGGGCACAAAACTGGCTACAAGTAGAATAAAGATAAAATCGTCCTCAGCATTCGTAATAACTGAGGACGATTTTTCATGATATAATATTAATTGAAAGAATTGAATTTAGTCGCGGAGTACTTTAGTTGTACGTCACCTATTTTGCAACAAAATCGAAAATGATTCTATAGCATTCCTAATTAGGAATCATTACGATTTAAAAAACAGTAAAAAATTTTCACTTCATTTCTCTATGAAGTGTCACTTTCCTTATACGTGGGAAATACTTCTTAAATTCGATGCGCTCCGGGTTGTTGCATTTGTTTTTTGTCGAAATCTAATTGTTCCCGATTCCGTACAGCCATTTTGCAGCTCTACCAATTTTTCTTCTGTTCGTGAAAACCCGCCTTGTTAATTAATTGAGCATCAATATTTACCTCACTCATTGACGATGACAGCAACTTTCAGCTCATTCCGTTTGTTTAGAATATGGTTCAATAACGTCGTCTTCCCTGCTCCTAAATAACCACTAAGCACTGTAGCAGGTATTTTTTTCATCCTTTACTCCTCCTTTTAGCAGGAATTATTCGTTGCTCAACGCTTTCTCCAACGTTTCGATATTGCGCTCCATTAACGATATATAATCCTCATTATTTTTCAAGTCATCCGGGGTTAAAACACCGAGATTATGTAGCATCAATGATTCAGCTCCTATTTCTTTTCTGATGACGTCGGTTAATTTCGAGGAAACATTTTGTTCAAATAACACATATTTAATATCATTTTCCTTCGCATATTCAACAAGTGATGTTAGTTGCTTTTGTGAAGGTTCACTTTGTGAATTCAATCCAGCTACTGCAACTTGCTCTAACCCATACGTATTCGCGATATAGCCAAAAGCTGCATGGGATACAAAAAATGTTTTCGTAGGCGCATTTGAAGCCATTTCTTTAAATGTTTGATCCAGCTCTAAGAGATCAGTTTTTAAGCTTTCAAAGTTTTGTTCAAATACATCTTTTTTCTCAGGCAATGCCTCAATTAGTGAGTCTTTAATTGTCGTTGCAAGTTCTACGCTCAATAATGGAGAAATCCATACATGCGGGTCGTACTCCCCGTGATGATGATCGTGTTCCTCTTGATCTTCTCCTTCATGATCATGATTGTGATTATGTCCCTCGCCTAAAGACTCTTTCGAAATACTGTCCGCTACCGCTACCATTTTGACGTGCTCGCCTTTCATCGTTTTTTCGGCATTTTCTACAAACCCTTCAAGTCCAAGCCCGACATAAAAGAATAAGTCCGAGTCAGCCAGCGTCATCATATCTTTTTGAGTTGGCTCAAACGTATGCTCATCGGAGCCTGGTGGATAAATAGATTGGACTTGAACCGACTCCCCTCCAATTCGATCTGTAAAATATTGGAGCGGATATACAGTTGTGTAGACGGATAAAACATGATCCCCTCTTGTTTTATCCTTCTCTTTTGCCTGCTCTTTGTTGCCACAAGCAGTAAGCAGCAATAAGAAAATCACTGATAAAACCAAAAGAAACTTTTTACTCATTCCATTGCATCCTCCTTTTCATAAATCGTAATCATTACGTTTTGCAATGCCTGTTTATCTTACAAGAAAGATTTCAACTATGCAACTGTTTTTATTAATGTATTTAATTCCTGCTCTATTTCTTATTAGTAAGCTGCTTTATTGCTGCTCTATAATTGGCCTTATGCAAACAAAAAATCATTGAAAAAGCCCACTTTAGTTGCAGTGTCCTTTTCAATGATTCTATTTTTTATGGATAAATGTTGCTATCCGGCCTATTCAAAAAAGAGGTTCAATAACTTCTCAACATAACTGTGTTCACGAACCGTTTCCATAAGCTTCGGTCGCCTTAAATATAGATCATACAATATACCATTTATGGAAATGTTAATCCGTTAAAAACACCTTGCCTCGATTTCCTACCGAAGATTCGACAATCCGAACAGCCTCCTGTATTTCCGATAAGCTGTAACAGGATTCGGGCCTCAAAAGACTTAACTTTTTATCTTGGACGGATGCTATGATCTCTTTAAATGTTTCCTGCCAAGTATCAGACGAGACTTTTTTATTCCAATGTCTCAAATGAAATAATGTGGCATTCACCTGTGTCTCATTGGCGATCTTTGCCCAGTCTACTTGGATGCCCGATAAAAGGCCTAAGCTTAAAAAAGTACCCTTCGGTCGAATGCAATAGGATAGGTCGTTACCAGCCGTTCCTCCAATTGAATCGATAGCCGCGTCTGCTCCAAATCCACCCGTTAGTTCCATTACGGTTTCTCGCAATGGCTCTATAGACGTATTAATTACATAAGAAGCACCATGCTCCAGTAGATCTTTTGCATATTTTTCATTCCTAATGATTGCAATTAGCCGGAAGCCTATAATTTTCGACAATTGAGCAAAAATATGCCCAATGGATGAACCACATGCATTGACTAAGAGGACATCATTTGGTTGTAACTTTAACTCTTGCGTACAGATGACCCATGCTGTAATTGGATTTATGTATAATTGAGCAGCCGTAAAATCGTCGATAGCATCTGGAATGACCACTGTATATTGTGCCGACGTTTTAACGAACTCCTGCCAGGTTCCTTCGCCTCTCAAAGGCAAGACCCGCTTGCCGATAAGATTTTTAGATACTAGAGACCCTACATCTTCAACAATTCCAACTCCCTCATAACCTGGAATATTTGGTAAGGAAATTCTGTGAGAGTAAGCTCCTCTAATTGGAATTAAATCAGATGGGTTCATCGGCCTGGCTACCATGCGCACAAGCACCTCGTCTTCTTTTGGGGGCTGTATGTCTTTACATTCAAATTTAAGTACTTCTTGGGGGTTGCCAAATTGATTGAATATTAGACATTTACCTTTCAAAAAACCCTCTCCCTTAGAAACTTCTACTCATAAGCAAGATAATGCTACTATAAACAACTAATCTTATACAGTTACCTAAATATAAATGTACGATTGAAAATAATTCCTTACAATCTTTTCACCAAAAATATTTCTAAAATCGTAAATGTCGTCCTCTCTCCTTTGTCAGATTATACTACAATGTTAATGAATTGATAGGATTGTCTAGAATACGCAATAAACATTTAGGTGAATGAAATTTTCAACAGCCTTCGGAAAACTACTTTCTATGTCACTCAATACCGAAAAATTACTTATACTTATATAAAGGAGGAATGAGAGCAAATGGGCCGAAAACGATATAGTAATCTAGATCCCAAGGCAACAACTTCCACGCTAAAGGATATTTTACGTTGGCAAAGAGAACGAAGAGGAAAGCGCAAAGATTTAAGCTTCCGTATTGGCCAAGCCGAACAAAAGGAAAATGCATTGCTGAACAGTGATCACGATGACCTGACGATTACGTGGATTGGACACTCTACTTTTTTACTGCAAATTTGCGGATTGACCATTGTCACAGATCCCGTTTGGGCAAAGCAAATGGGGTTTAGCCGAAGGATGGAAGAACCTGGTCTGTCTATACATGAGATTCCCCCGATTGATGTCATTTTATTGTCGCACTCCCATTACGACCATTTACATATACGTTCTATAAGAAGTCTTAAAGGGTCTCCCGTTGTCTTAGTTCCAGAAGGGCTCGGTCAATACATGCGAAAACTGATGAATGGAAACGAAGTGCATGAATTGCCGTGGTGGGATTATGTAACCATCGATTCTGTTGAATTTCATTTTGTACCCGCTCAACATTGGACGAAACGCACGCTTACAGATACGAATACGTCACATTGGGGTGGATGGGTCATCCAACGGGCGTCTACTGAAGGACAAACAACCCCTTCGATTTATTTCGCTGGGGACAGCGGGTATTTTCAAGGATTCCGAGAAATCGGCATGAAGTTCAAGAACATTACATATGCGCTTATGCCGATTGGTGCTTATGAGCCTGAATGGTTTATGGGAACACAGCATGTCACCCCTGAAGAAGCGATTCAAGCTTTTATCGATGTTGGAGCGGAAATCTTCATCCCTATGCATTATGGCGCATTTCGACTGGCCGACGACACGACCGACGAAGCGCTGAATCGCTTGCTTGCCGAATGGGAGCGGTTAGAGTTAAGTTCAAGCCGCCTACGATTGCTAAAGCATGGAGAGACGATTGTACAAGAGATAAAAACTCGGTAAATTTTGAAGCCATTTGACATGGGAGTGTTGAATGGCTGTCGATTGCCGGTTATGAAACGACAGCCTATTGCAATAAAACTCTATACCTTCAAAATAATAGTAAACGAGAGCTTTATATAAGCAAGCTCTCGTTTATTTGTCGATGTCTATAGTCAATGTTGTCCTTCCAAGACCAATATTTAACGGCGCTTTTCAGGCATATATTTTAGCCATTTTGACAGATTATAGCTACTCACGTAATACCCAACTGCTGATAATCCTGATAATGCCGTTGCTATTTTTAACAGTAAATCTTCTGTCAAATAATAGCTGGTGCCCATTCCTATTAACCCTAACAGGAAAAGTTGAAAAAACCGCTTTTTCCGACTCTCATAAACGGCAAATTGAAATTCTCTGCGCTGCTCGGTTTCTTTCAACTGTTCGTATTTTTGAGGTGCGTCTAAAAACTCTGTTATAGAATGGAAGATTTTAAACAACGGCTGGGATTGAATTGCCCTCCAATAAAATGACCACTTGCTGCCCTGGGTGCTAAGCCATTCGGTAAATACAGGCTTTGCTAAATGGATCAGTTCCTCTTCCGGCAATAGTTGACGGACGATCCCCTCTATCGTAATAAAAGAACGACCAAGGAAAACAAAACGAGTTGGTACTTGGATAGGAAGTGCCGCAATCAGATCATTTATCTCCAATTTTAGTTTAATCAAATCCATCTCTTTTAAATCGGCAAGATCAATTGAAATCCACTCATTAAGCAATCTTTCTACCATTTTTGAATCTGCATTCGGTAGCAAAAATCCTAAATGGGACAAAACTTCGACAGTTTTCCCGTAATTTTTTGCAAGAAAGCTTTCAATTAGTGCTTGAAAGTGTGCTGCATCTTTTTTGGATAGTTCTCCCGCCATGCCAAAATCAAGCAGGATAATTTCTCCACCTCTGGATAAAAGGACATTCCCTGGATGAGGATCAGCATGGAAGATTCCCGGCTCCAACCATTGAGGAAGGAAAACTTTTACTAGACGCTGGGCCACCTCTTCTTTATAGGGCCCCATTTCATTGATTGTCTCCAAATCCGTAATCCGCTTTCCTTCTATCCATTCCATAATAAGCACTCTTTTAGTGCATAATTCAGGATGAATGGCTGGAATTTTTACGATTTCACGATCTTTATAACGCTCCCTAAAGTAAAGAAGTGTTTCTTTTTCTTTTGAAAAATCGAGTTCACGCTCAATTACCTGTTTCAGTTCTTGAAACAGCACACTTAAATTGATCAATCCTTTCGGAATTGGAACGAGATGATCAACGAACCAAAGAAGAATCTTTAGCGTCCGAAAGTCTGTCTGCACAATTGATTGGATTTCTGGACGTTGCACTTTTATGGCAATCGCTGTTCCATCATGCAAAATTCCTTTATAAACCTCACCAATGGAAGCAGAGGCAATTGCTTCCTCTTGGATTGACCGTACCTTTTTTGAACCTTCTTCTCCCCATTCCTCATCCAATACTTTTTGAATTTCACTCCATTTAGAAGGTGGGACCTTATCTGTAAGATCTTGAATTTCCTTTATAAACGGACTGGGAAGCAAATCCGAACGGATACTGATAAATTGACCTACTTTAATGAGCAGACCTTCCAATTCAAAAAGCGTTTTCCTAAATCTTTTTCCGATTCTTTCCCATAATTTTTCCCATTCGGCTTCGGGTTTGCGAGTCCACTTGTACCAATAAATTTGTAGAAAAATGATCAATGCGAATGAAAGCACTTTGTATATTCGTAGAAGTTTATTTTTCTTATTCATACAATCAACTCACCTCCCTTTATAAATATTGATATATCAATGGTTTAACTCCGATAGCATAGGATGCCGTACCCTGCTACTATGTCTTTTGGCGTCTAAAGTATTTGATAAATATTTATTCTACGAAACATGTAAATCCCCTTTAATCTTCTTTTTTCGTTTGACAATCCCACCTATAGCCTTTACACTTGCCAGTAGACAGTCACATATCGGACCCTCGCTAGGTGAGGCTCCTATGCGGAGATAAGCTGCTGCCCAGAAAAGTCGAAAGACTCCAATGGGTCAACAGGAACCATCGACTTAAGGTGGTTTTTAATGTAGCTGGAATCGCTCCTATGCCGCATAGTGCCAAAGCTCTGCAACGGAGGTTTATTCACTATATTTTACTATGTATTGCTGAACACCCTTCTTTGCGGAGGGTGTTTTTTTGCGTTTACAGCAAACCTTTTGTTAAGGTTCTATAATATTTGTTGGGGTATTCACACAAATATTATAGAACCCCAAAAAAGCACGTAATCACCATTTCTTTTATACTTGAATTGTCGAGAAACAAGTAAA
>NZ_JBHTLT010000046.1:0-51131 GCF_042679045.1 Sporosarcina contaminans
GCGGAAAGCGTCCGCCCTGTAGCGCAAATCAACATTACTCAGCGGTATCTAAGTAAAAGGGTGACGTGCAAATCACATCACCCCAACATTTGATTTAGAACCTTTATTTTCACTGTTCATGACATTTTCAGCCTTACGATTGATGAGTGAATAACCTCTCATAAATAAAAATGCATTTGCTTATTGCATTGTTTCTGGATTCGTATTCAAAATCATCGTACCCTGCATCCACTTCAAAATTATATTGTACTTCATTCACTGTAAGAAATTACGATTCGTTTCCATATAAAAGACTACTTACCTAATTCTATGTTTTGACGAAGTTATAGTTTAAATGATATAATTATATTGAATTAAAGGTAATTTATTTTAATTCTTCTATTTCCGTTTTAGATACATCGCAGTAGATTTTTCATCAAAAATAGGAGGTATGAAGTTATGAAAGCAGCAGTTTGGTATGGCGAAAAAGATATCCGTGTGGAAGAACGGGAACTGAAGCCATTGCAAGACAATGAGGTGACAGTACGTGTAGCATGGGCAGGTATTTGTGGCTCTGACTTACATGAATATCAAGAAGGTCCAGTATTTATTCCAGTCAATGAACCTCATCCGTTAACTGGACAACAAGCACCACTTACAATGGGACATGAATTTGCCGGCGTCGTTGAAAAAGTCGGGAAAGATGTAACCTCGATTAAGGTTGGCGATCGTGTAGCGATTAATCCTATGTATACGTTCGGCAATAAACATGAAGATGTGGATGCTTATGACGGTTTCCAATTTATCGGCTTAGGGTCAGATGGTGGATTTGCAAAGTATGTAAACGCAGGTGAAAACTTTATTTATAAATTGCCGGAAGGTATGACATTGCAGGATGGTGCATTAGTTGAACCGACAGCGGTTGCTGTACAAGCAGTTAAAGAAGGAAATATGCAATTCGGTGATACAGTAGCAGTTTTTGGTGCTGGTCCGATTGGATTGTTAACAATCATTGCAGCTAAAGCAGCGGGGGCAAGCAAAATCTTTGCATTTGATTTGTCGGAAGAACGTTTAGAGAAAGCTAAAGAGCTTGGCGCTACACATGTTTTCAATTCAGGGAAAGTGGATCCTGTACAAGCTGTTAAAGACGTTGTGCCTGATGGCGTGGATGTGTCCTTTGAAGTTGCAGGTGTTGCACCGACTTTCAAACAAGCAATTGACGCAACGCGTGCTCGGGGTACGATGGTTATTGTATCAATCTTCGCTCGTCCAATTGAATGGAATCCGATGCAATTAACGAATACTGGTGTTAAAGTAACTTCGACCATTGCCTATACACGAACTACATTCCAACAAACAGTTGATTTGATCGGTACAGGCCAATTAAAACCACAAGGCGTTATCACTTCTCAAATTGAATTGGATGATATTGTGGACAAAGGCTTTGAGGCTTTGACGAATGATAAAACGCAAGCGAAAATTTTAGTAAAATTAAGCGGAGAAATGTAACACTCTTTGATTATTAGTGAGGCAGCCATTTTATGGCTGCCTCTTTCGTTTGTACATAATAACCCCCAAGTCCGTGCTCCGTTCCCAAAGTAAATTGTCCCGAGTTCATATAGAAGGTAACTCCACGTCCAATGTGAATCTTTCGCTCTCAAAGTAAGATGCTCTGCTACAGAATGCGAATCCTCCCGCGCTGAAAGGTCAAGTTCCGCCCTCAAATTAGCATCCCATATCTGTATGAGATAGATGCAAAATGGCGGAATCGCCTCTTGGACATATGATATGATGAAAATATTCATCTATGAACGGAAAAGAGGGATACTTTGATTTACATTGGATTGACAGGTTGGGGCGACCATCCGGACGTTTACTCACCGACCTCCAAGAAAAATGAAAAATTGATAGATTATAGCTCCCACTTTCCAATCGTTGAGTTAGACGCATCTTTTTACGCTATTCAACCTGAGCGTAATATCCGAAAATGGATTGATGAAACGCCTGATAACTTTCAATTTATCGTGAAAGCTTATCAAGGAATGACAGGACATCAGCGAGGAAAGTTACTGTATGATACTGCCGAAGAAATGTTTCAGCTGTTTAAGCTTTCTATCGAACCGATGCGAGCAGCCGGAAAGCTATCTATGATTTTAGTTCAGTTCCCACCTTGGTTTGATTGCAAACGGGAAAATGTAGAGCAGATCAGATACATTCGAAGACAACTGGAAGGGTACGATGTAGCAATCGAGTTTCGCCATCAATCATGGTACGATTCACCTATGCAGGAAAAAACACTTTCCTTTCTGAAGGATTTGGATTTTATTCATACTGTTTGCGATGAGCCGCAAGCTGGTGAGGGCAGTGTCCCACTTATAGCTAAAACAACGCGCAATGATAAAGTATTTATTCGTTTGCACGGTAGGAATGTGAATGGCTGGCGCAATACAACAGGAGATAATGAAGCTTGGCGCAGAGTCAGGTATTTGTATAATTACTCAGACAGTGAATTGATGGAAATTCGTCAAGTTGTTCATCAATTAAAAAACGAATCGAAAGATGTATTTGTCATTTTCAATAATAATTCTGGTGGCCATGCAGCTGAGAACGCCAAACGTTTTCAAAAAATGATGGGCATTAACTTCCAGTCACTTGCACCTAAGCAGCTTGACTTTTTTGAGGAGGAATAAGAATGGCGTATCTTTTATTGGCATTGATCGGTGCAATATCAGGTGTTATGGGGTCAATCGTAGGGCTTGGCGGAGGAACAATCTTAGTGCCTCTAACACTATTAGTTGGAATTGACCTAGGCTTAATACCGGGAATTACTCCTCAAGTTGTCGTCGGTATTTCTGTCATTATGATGATTTTCAATGGACTCTCCTCAACGTTATCGCATATGAAAGTGAAGACGGTCGATTATCGTACTGGCTGGATTTTTTTTGCGGGGTCCATTCCGGGCACTTTAATCGGTGCATTTGTGAATAAAGGGCTTGATTTGCCATCTTTCAATTTGTATTTTGGAATATTGCTTATATTGCTTTCGATATTATTATTAGCTCGAAAATATATGAAGCCGATAAATTGGTTTGTCGATCATGGAAAGAAGCAGGAATTCATTGATCACAATGGAAAGACCTATATTTATGGCTATCCAGTTTGGTTTGCGCTCATCCTTTCATTTGCAATCGGATTTTCATCAGGATTGTTCGGGATCGGTGGCGGAACGATGATTGTTCCAGCGATGATCCTCCTGTTTTTATTTCCACCCCACGTGGCTGTTGGAACATCGATGTTCATCGTATTTCTCTCGGCAATCGTCAACTCGATCACTCATATTTCGTTAGGTCATGTAAACTGGCTTTACGCTTTGCCTGTCATACCTGGCGCGTATATCGGGGGGACTATCGGTACAATGCTGAATAAAAAAATGAACTCAGATACGTTAGTTCTCTTATTGCGGATCATGCTCTTGTTATTCGGAATACGGTCTATTTTTGAAGGGATTTGGGGATGAATATGCAAAAAAAGATGGAAACGATATATTTTTACCATACAAATGATATTCATAGTCATTTTGATACTTGGCCGCAAATTAGCAGATATCTAATATCAAAACGAGCCGAGCATAAAGAACGTGAAGAAACTTGCCTCGTTTTTGACATAGGCGATCACGTAGACCGTTCTCACCCCTTCACGGACGGAACAGCTGGCAAGGGGAATGTTGCATTGCTGAACAGTGCTGGCTATGACGCGATTACAATCGGAAATAATGAAGGCATTACGATGTCGAAAAAAGCATTGAATACGTTATATGAAGGTGCTGATTTTGATGTTATTATTTGCAATTTATTTGAAACCGATGATTCAACTCCAAAATGGATGAAGCCCTATGAAATCTATACGACTGTTACCGGTTTAAAGATAGGCGTTATTGGTGCTACTGCGCAATATAAGGAATTTTACGCGAAGCTTGATTGGCAGATTGTGGAGCCGCGCGAAGCTTTGCGGAAAATTGCAAAATCGATTTGTCCGCAAGTCGATATAATCGTCTGTCTTTCCCATTTGGGCATCCACGAAGATCGGTTGCTTGCTGCAGAATGCAAAGAAATCGATATTATATTCGGAGCGCACACCCATCACCTTTTAATGGAAGGAGAGTGTGTAGACTCAACACTGTTAGCTGCTACAGGCAAATTTGGACAGTATGTAGGAAAGGTTGTTGTACAGTTCGACATCGATTCGGGACGTATTGCAAATAAACATGCAACGATCATTCCGGCAAGTGAACTTGAGAGTGAGGAGGCGGACGTTGAAAGGGTCAATCGATTAATTGAAGACGGCAAACAATCGATGGATGAGAAGGTGTTTTACAATTCATTTCCGTTGAAGAATGATCTGTTTAAAGAAAGCCCGCTGTCATCGTTCTTCGGTAAATCATTAATCGCCTATACAGATGCTGATTGTGCTCTTTTTAATGGGGGACTCTTTTTAGGTGGTTTGGAGCAAGGATGGGTGACAAAAGCAGATTTGCATGCATTGCTGCCACATCCGATCAATCTTTGTGTCGTTCAACTAAAAGGAACGGAGCTTTTGGAAATCATCCGTCTCTCAAAGAATGAAGAATGGCCGAAAACAGAAATTAAAGGGCTTGGCTTTAGAGGGACTTTAATGGGCGGGCTTATATTTGCAAACCTTCATGAGACGGAATCAGGACAGTTGTTCGCGGGTCAGAAGGAAGTTCTTCCTGAAACGAATATTTCATTAGCAACCTTAGATATGTTTACTTTCGGATTTTTCTTTCCAACTTTAAAAGATGCAGAAAAAGACTATATTATGCCGGAATTCATACGTGATGTGCTTGGATGGTATGGAAAAGAAACCTTTGCCGGTACGCTGTAAAAAATCCTTTTGTAGATGGCAATAGATAGTATGAACGGGGCCCCTCCTGCATAATGTGAAGCAGGAGGGATCAGTTTGAAATTTCATGGTCAAGTCCCTCGAAAATATTATAGAGGAAGACGTAAACCGAAACGTAAATGGTTCCCGATTTTAATTCCTGCATTTTTAATAACAATCGCTCTCTTTTTTTACTATGTTAATTCAAAATTGACGCCAATATACTTGCTATATGCGGAAGTCCAAACTGAAAGGATCGCGGCACATGTCATTTCTCAAGCAAATAAATCGAGGTCGACAGAGCTTTATAATGCAAATGAAATTATAGAAATTGTTCCAAATGATTCACCGGGAATGGTTGTCAACACGATTAATACCGATATTATTAATAAGTCGATGTCAGAGTTGCAAAGCCTTGTGGAGGCTCATTTGGCATCAGCTGAAAGCGGCAATTTGGAAATGCTGCCTATTAGCGAAAACATAGAGTATGATCCAAAAGCTATGGAAAGCCAAGGAGGAATTGTTTATTTCGTTCCGATGGGGCAGGCGTTGAATCTTCCCATATTGGGGAATTTAGGGCCGAAAATTCCAATTCGTTTTCATGTAATTGGGGAAGTTCAGACAGAAGTTGTAACGGATATTGAAGAGTTTGGCATTAACAATGCTTTAGTAAAGGTGGATGTTGTTGTAAAAGTGAACGTACAAATCATTGTACCGCTTGCGACACGTAAAAGTGTTGTGGAAAAAAGGATTCCAATGGCAATTGGATTAATCCAAAGCCCAATTCCTCAAATTTATAATAGAGGGGATGTCAGTCCTCCACAAGTAGAGGTGCCCTTCCCACTGACAGGCACACAAGGAAGCCCTTGAAAAAAGTTCGATTTCCTGTTAGTCTTAATAGAAAGAGGAACACCGATTAGGTAGAGGTTGCAATGCTTAAGAGTACCAAACGAGAGACGGCATCGATGACCGTTTGGGAAAGGAAGTTTTGCCGAAGTGTGAAATGGCTTGCCAAGCCTTTCATAGCTGGGGTCATTCCGAATAGGGATGGCACTGTCACACATTGTTGAGATGTGTGATGAGCTACAGATCGTGCGTTAGATAAAGAGAGCTCAATTATCTTACAAACGAAACGTAGAATAAGCCGACACCTATGACACATAAAGTGTAATAGGTGTCGGTTTTATTTTTTCCCCTCTATGTTCTTCAATTCATAAAGTTGGAGGAAATGAATATGATAGGCACATGGGTATCAATAATACCACCATTAATCGCAATCGTCATGGTGCTGCTAACGAAAAGGGTCTTGTTATCACTTGGATCCGGAATTGTAGCAGCGGCATTATTAGTTTCATCTTTTTCGCCATTGGAAACTGTGAAATCGATCTGGACAGGAATGACAGCATCATTCTGGTCAGAAGGCGCTTTGAATACGTATAATATTTTCATAATGATTTTCATTCTTTTATTAGGGATACTTACAGCGTTTGTCAGCTTGTCAGGCGGCAGCAGGGCATTTGCGGAATGGGCCATACGCCGCATTAAGACAAAGCGCGGTGCAAAGCTACTAACGGTTTTCATCGGCATTATAATTTTCGTAGACGATTATTTTAATTCATTGGCTGTAGGTCAGATTGCAAGACCTATTACGGATCAACATCGCATATCGCGTGCGAAATTGGCCTATTTCATCGATTCGACCTCTGCCCCAATTTGCGTAATTTCACCTATTTCAAGCTGGGGCGCATTTTTGATCGGGCAGTTAGCGTTAATTTTTGGAACGAGTGCAGCCATTACGTATTCTCCATTGTCTGCATTTTTAATGATGGCTCCCATGAATTTCTACGTGATCGCCACTCTGTCTATGGTATTTTTCTTTGCATGGACGAATATTGATTTCTTTGCAATGAAAAAGCACGAAGATCGTGCAGAGCAAACAGGTGAATTATTCGATCCTGAAAAGGATATTCCAGGTCAATTGAAAGAGGATTTTCCTGTTCATTCTTATGGCCGGGTACGAGATTTGATTGCTCCAATTGTAGCGCTTGTTATTTTTACATTGGGCATGATGGTGTGGACCGGTTATCGTGCAGGAGGGTCTGCAAGCATTTGGTCTATTTTGGAAAATACGGACGTACCATTGTCCTTAGTGACGGGGGGGATTGTCGGTACAGTATTAGCAGGAAGTCTTTATATCGCACAAATGAAACAGAACGAGACGGCTTCATTTTCATTAATTGGGAAAGCGATCGTTAGTGGTTTAAAAGCAATGCTACCAGCGGTATTAATTTTGATTTTTGCGTGGGGATTAACTGATTTGATCGATGTGCTTGAAACGGGTCTTTACCTCTCAGGCGTTGTAGAAAAATCTAGTATTCCTGTCCACTTCTTGCCGCTTATTATGTTTATCTTAGCCGGCCTGATGGCATTCTCAACTGGCACTTCTTGGGGTTCGTTTGGTATTTTGCTGCCGATAGCAGGAACGATTATGATCAATGCAGAACCGGAGCTTCTACTACCAGCACTTTCAGCAGTATTGGCAGGGGCGGTATTCGGAGATCACTGTTCTCCTATTTCAGATACGACGATTCTCTCTTCTACAGGCGCTGGTTCCAATCATATGGATCACGTAGCGACTCAGTTGCCTTATGCTTTAATAGCGGCAATCATATCCTGCATTGGTTATTTGACTTTAGGGTTAACTGGTTCCATTTGGGTAGGGCTTGTCGTAGTAGTAGTGATCATGGCATTATTATTTACTATAATAGTATCTAAAAAGAATAAAACAGAGTATAAGGTGAAATCCTTCATAGAATAAACAGAAACAGCTGTCTCATATGTTGATCTAATCGACTATGAGGCAGTTTTTTTACCCGAAAATGGCAGCGTTTGTACAATCTTTAGACCTAATAGAAGTAGTTAAAAAGATTCTTACTATACTAAAAACACTTTGACATTAGTAGGATGGACATTTATACTAACTGTAGGATCGCAATAATCTGAATTTACTTACATGTTAGATGCAGAAAAAAGAAAGGGGAGATCTAAAATGGAAGGACGTTCTCAATGGGGAACACGCGCCGGATTTATTATGGCAGCAGTGGGGTCTGCTGTCGGTTTGGGGAATATCTGGCGTTTTCCGTATGTTGCGTATGAAAATGGCGGCGGAGCATTTTTTATTCCGTACTTATTTGCTCTGTTAACAGCGGGAATACCAATTTTGATCATGGAGTTTACGATTGGTCATAAGTATCGTGGGTCTGCACCGTTGTCATTCTTCCGGATGAAGGGGAAAAAAGCGGAATGGATCGGTTGGTGGGGGATTTTTGTATCTTTTGTCATCTCTACCTATTATGCAGTTATAATCGCCTGGGCGATGAAGTATACGATTTACTCGTTTAATTTATCATGGGGGAGCGATACCGAAGGATTCTTATTTGGAAGCGTACTGAACATTGCCGACAATCCTGGGGAAGTTGGCGGTTTCGTCCCTGGTGTACTATGGCCGCTGTTATTAGTATGGGCGCTCACATTTGTTATTCTGTTAGCAGGTGTCAAAAGAGGAATCGAGTTGGCGAACAGAATATTTATCCCGACATTGATTGTTGTATTCCTCTTAGTTGTCATAAGAGCGGTTACATTGGATGGGGCAGTATTGGGACTTGAGGCATTCTTTAAACCGGACTTGAGCAAATTGACCAGTCCTACCGTTTGGGTAGCCGCATACGGTCATATTTTCTTCAGTCTATCGATTGCGTTTGCAATCATGATTACGTATTCGAGTTACTTGCCTAAAAAATCGGATATTACAAACAACGCATTCATCACAGGTTTTGCAAACTCAGGATTTGAATTGTTAGCAGGTATTGGGATTTTTGCAGCTTTAGGATTTATGGCTTCACAGGCAAACGTAGCAGTTTCAGAGGTTGCTTCAGCTGGAGTCGGGCTTGCTTTTGTTGTATTCCCACAAATCATTAATGAAATACCAGGCATGAATGGAATATTTGGTGCGCTCTTCTTCCTTTCTCTTGTGTTGGCTGGGCTTACATCGCTCATTTCAATTTGTGAAACATATGTAGCCGGCTTGCAAGATAAATTTAATATTTCAAGGACAAAATCAGTCATTATCGGAGCAGGCCTTGCAACGATTTGTTCATTGCTATTTGCAACTCGCGGCGGTCTCTACTTCCTCGATGCTGCGGATTATTTCATCAACCAGTTTGGTGTAGCGGCAATCGGGCTGATTGAAGTTATTTTGATCGCTTGGGTATTCAGAAAATTGGGTGTTTTCGAAGCGCATGCAAATGAAATTTCCGATATGCGAGTCGGAATGTTATGGAAAATTTGTTTAACGGTCATTACTCCACTCGTCTTAGGGTATATGATGATCGAGTTGCTGCGCATTAATATTATGAAGTTGCATGATACAGACACCGGAACGTATGAAGGATATCCTGCAGAATTCATAATGGCGGGAGGATGGTCTGTAGCCATTTTTGCACTCGTAGCGGCGATCATCTTTACGTTCTTCAAATGGAATAAAACAACTGCTGAATCTACGGACTATGATAATCGATAAGGAGGATTCTTTATGAGTGGTGGAGCAATTTTAATGATGATCGTCGGGATCCTCGTCATATGGGGGGGACTGGCGGCAAGCATCGTGCATGCGGTCATGAAATCGAAAAGTAATGGGTAATCGATAAATTTTCTAAAACGATAACATAGAAAACATGTGAGGATATTTATTCTTTCACATGTTTTCTTTTTCTACCATTTGGTTGCCGTCTGAAACTTATCATCTGTTCAACCGTATAAAAAAGAGAATTGGAAAAATCAGTAAAAGGATGATTACTATGAAGGTGAATAAATGGTTTGCTACGATGTTTAGCATAATAATTTCCATTACCATATTAACAGGTTGTTCAACGAAAAAGGAGATTATTGTCTCGAATGAGCAGGAAGGAATTGAGTTGAAAGTACAACTGAATCAAGACAGTGTAT
Organism: Sporosarcina contaminans; assembly: GCF_042679045.1. Classification (NCBI taxonomy): domain Bacteria; kingdom Bacillati; phylum Bacillota; class Bacilli; order Caryophanales; family Caryophanaceae; genus Sporosarcina; species Sporosarcina contaminans. The sequence goes on from NZ_JBHTLT010000046.1 coordinate 9,883, forward strand.
CTCCTAACGATGAAGTACTCCTACATGTGACTTTGACAAATCATAATGATTCAACAAAAGAAATCTACGTTCCAACACCGAAAGAGACTGATGAGGGCATTGCTGCGGTAATGGTAATTGATGAAAAGGATAATCGGTTGTATCAATTTTTATCTCCTCATTCCAATCAAAAATTATCGAATGTAAAAGAACGTACTTTCTATGATTATGTCTTAGTAGAATTAGGAGCAAATGAATCCATTGAACAACAGTTCCTTTGGAATCGGGAATTCTATGATGAACAGAATGAAAAATCCGTCACAGCTCAACGTGGAAAATATATTTTGAGTTCTTTCGTCATCTTGGATGAATTGGAAAATGAAGAAGATTATTTTGAGCCCGAAAAGCAAATCGTTTCCAAATTTCATTTTAGAATTAAATAAAATATACTTATGTATGAAAGACGCTGTTTCGTTGAAATGAAAAAAAGTAATATCAAAAATCTCACATACATTTTTGGATGGTAAAAAGGATGATAGTAAAATCTGAAAAGTTGTTTGAAGTCAGAATATATGATACATTGACAAGAGCGTTGATATCCATTATAAGTACATAGGAATGGGGTAGATTGCTTTGTCTTGCAGACCAGAAACAGGAAAAAAAACAGAACATATTCGAAAGCCTGATTGGTTAAAAATTAAACTTAATACGAACGAGAACTATACCGATTTAAAAAAGTTAATGCGTGAAAAAAACTTGCATACTGTGTGTGAAGAGGCACGTTGTCCAAATATCCATGAATGTTGGGGAGAGCGAAGAACAGCGACATTTATGATTTTAGGAGCGGTATGCACACGTGCTTGCCGTTTTTGCGCTGTGAAAACCGGTTTACCGAATGAGTTAGACTTGGCAGAACCAGAACGAGTTGCCGACTCTGTAGCGCTTATGAATTTGAAGCACGTCGTCGTAACGGCAGTAGCTCGCGACGATTTAAAAGATGGAGGCTCTGAAGTTTTCGCGGAGACAATCCGTGCAATCCGCCGCAAAAACCCATTCACGACAGTCGAAGTGTTACCGTCAGATATGGGTGGCGACTATGATAACTTAAAGAGGCTTATGGATGCCAAGCCGGATATTTTAAACCATAATATTGAGACGATCCGTCGCTTAACGCCAAGGGTCCGTGCGCGTGCAACTTATGATCGGTCGTTGGAATTGCTCGCACGTGCAAAAGAAATGTATCCTGATATCCCTACAAAATCTTCCTTGATGGTTGGATTAGGAGAAACGTTTGAAGAAATTGTTGAAACGATGGATGATTTACGTGCTCATAACGTCGATATTATGACGATCGGTCAATACTTGCAACCTACAAAAAAGCATTTGAAAGTCCAAAAATATTATACACCGCAAGAATTTGCCGAGCTTCGAAAGATTGCCATGTCAAAAGGTTTTTCACATTGTGAAGCTGGTCCGCTTGTTCGCTCAAGCTACCATGCCGATGAACAAGTAAATGCAGCGGCAAGGGAAAAACAGCGTATTGGCGATGAGTTATTGGAAGCAACAGTTAAAAGCTAAAATGGTGGTGATGGAATTTGATTATTATTGATCAGACGCAATATGAGGTTTTACAAAATCACCGCGACGGTTTTAATGAAGAAGCATTGGAAAATAGATATAGCGATGTCTTATCAAAGTATGACTATATTTTAGGCGATTGGGGCTATGGTCAACTAAGATTGAAGGGATTCTTCGATGATCATCATCCGAAGGCGAGCTATGAATCTAAAATAAGCACATTGCAAGATTACCTGTACGAATACTGCAATTTTGGCTGTGCATACTTTGTATTGAAAAAGGTTGGCAAAGTAAAGCAAGAAGAGCTTGAAAAAGAAAATCCATAAGGAAAATTGATGGCTGGCATGTGTAAAAAACATGCCGGAGCTCAGACTGTAGACAAAGTATCTTTTTACTTTGTCTACAGTCCTTTTGAGGTTTGTAGTCATGAGATAGGTGTTTGCCCAGCTTGGCTTGAAAACGCTTGTCAGACAAGGCGCGAAGTCGAGCGAAGACCCGAATAGAACTTAGGTTCATGAGGGGACGAGCGAGACGAGCAACGCAGTATGCGAGCGTTTGTCAACAAGCTGAGCTGGCATGTGTAAAAAACATGCCGGCTTTTTGCATGGTCTAGATTGCCGTATGAATGTTCCATTATGGAACCGATGTGATATGATGAAAGAGAGATGACTATCGGGAGGGAACACCATTGTATTTTATTGATCGCAATCAAATCAATGCTACATTGTCTTATATGGAAAAAATAATCGATTTGTTTGAACAGCGAACGGACTGGACGACTGATCCGATTAAGGAATTGGCATTGGAACGTATGGCACATACAGTGATTGAGTCGATTATTGACGTAGGAAATTCCATGATCGATGGATTTATAATGAGAGATCCAGGAAGTTATGATGATATTATTGACATTATGGAAGATGAAAAAGTGATCACTTCTGAAATGGCATCCCCATTGAAAAAGGTACTTAGCCTACGTAAATCGGTTGTCCGAGAATTTACGAAAGTGGACAGCGAAGAACTTGAATCGGTGTTGTACGAAAACAGAGATGAATTAAAAGCATTCCCTGAAAAAGTCCGTCATTATCTTGAATACGAATTAGGGCCCGTATCGGCTTTCATGCCGTCAGGTGAATAAATTGAAATCTTACAAAGCAATATGTTTGGACATGGATGGAACGGTCTATAGAGGGAATGAAGTCATTCCTGAAGCATCTGTTTTCATAAATAGCTTTCAAGGCAAAGATATTGATATTTATTATGTAACGAATAATTCTTCCATGACGGCGGAACGTTTTCAAGCAAAACTATTAAGGATGGGGATTCATGCTTCTACAGATCAAATTATGACTTCGTCAATTGCGGCTGCTACGTATTGTAAACAGCATTTTGAAGGTGCGAAAGTTATGATGATTGGAGAAGAGGGGCTTGAACAAGCACTGCGATCGGAAGGTTTTGTCATAACGGATGAAAATCCTGACGTTGTAGTAGTAGGGATCGATCGGAATATCACTTATGAAAAACTGTCCAACGCGGCATTATCCATTAGGAACGGTGCCCATTTTATTGCAACAAATGGCGATAAAGCTTTCCCGACGGAGAGAGGTCTCGTTCCAGGAAACGGTTCATTCGTCAAGCTATTAGAAACAGCTACCGATCGTGAGGCGACCATTGTCGGCAAACCTGAACCGTATATGTTGGAGTTCATACGGCAACGCGGCTATTCGAAAGAGGATATGGTGATGATCGGAGACAATTACGACACGGATATCCAAGCAGGCATCCGCTTCGGCATTGATACGATTCATGTTAGCGGAGGCGTAACGGATCGGGCAACAGTTTTGAAGAAAGACATGCAACCGACGTATTTGTTTGACAGCTTGACCGATTGGAAATAAATAAAAGAAAAGCGAACCGATATTCGGTTCGCTTTTCTTTTAAAACAAAGGGTTCTCCTCGATGAATTGATAAATTTTTTCGGTTAATTCTTCAGGAGTATCCGCTTCAACAATTTCGCCATTTACAAGAGCATACAATGATTCCGCACAAGTTGTGCAGTAGCTCAAACAGCCGTATTCAAGTACATCTATATTTGGATCTTTTTCTAATGCTTCTAATGTTTCCTGTGAACCGTTTGCAAGATTACTCATGCAAAATTCGACAATCGGATTCACGATGATCACCTCGCTACTTGGCATGTTACTCTTTTTTTCGTCGCCCGTCAATTTCCATGTCTTATTGTGAAATATCTCACAAACTGTTATAATCGAAGATGGAAAAACTACGGAAATTAATTTATCTTTATTCAATGAAAGATTTCTACGAGAAAAGCAGCATTGTACTGTTATTTTTCAGGAAGTCCAAATGTGTTTAACGATCATTTGTATAAAGATAGGTCGTCGGCGGATGTTTGTAGAATTAAAGATGAAAGAATAGGGTTCGCGATGCCATAAGAACACTTCTACAAGATGTCAGTTAGTAGAAATTCAGTTAATGAGCGATCATAGATCGGATTGAGAGCGATTGCGAAATTCATCGATGATTGTATGGCATGCATTGGGTTTGTCAAGAGAGTGCTGTCTGTGAGAGGGATTTGCACATTGTTGACTCGCGATGTAATGAACAAGGAGGTTCATCCGAACAAAATAACGCTGAAATGCAATTGAAAAAAGGAGATTGTCATGAGAAAACTTGTACTATTAGGCGCGGGCTATGGGAATATGCGTATATTGCTACGCCTGCTTAATAAGGATTTACCGGACGACGTAAAGATTACGCTCATCGACAGAACGCCGTTTCATAGTCTTAAAACAGAATTCTATGCATTAGCGGCCGGTACTGCCCCAGACTCGGATATTCGAGTGGCATTGCCAGAACATGAGCAATTAGAATTCGTTGAAGGAGAAGTATCCAAGATTGACTTGGAGGAAAAAGCAATTAAGCTTGGGGACGGCAAGGCAGTTCAATACGATGAATTGGTAATCGGACTCGGATGTGAGGATAATTACCATAATGTACCGGGGGCGGCCGAGTATACGAACAGTATCCAAACGATCGGAAAATCAAGACTCACGTATAATAAGCTATTGGACTTAGGCGGAGGCGCAACCGTCGGAATTGTCGGAGCTGGTTTGAGCGGGATTGAACTTGCGAGCGAATTGCGGGAGAGTAGGCCTGATTTGAAGATCAAACTATTTGATCGAAGCCCAAGGATTTTGAAAGACTTCCCTGAGCGTTTAAGTAATTATGTAAAAGACTGGTTCGATAAACATGATGTAGAAGTGATCGCGAATTCGAATATTACAAGAGTTGAAGAAAACGCCCTTTATAATCATGAGGATGAAATCATGGTGGATGCTGTCGTTTGGACAGCTGGCATTCAATCTGTATCCATTGTACGTGAATTGGACATTGAGCAAGATAGAGGCCGTATCGTCTTAAATCAGTACCACCAAGTTCCAAATTATACAGACGTCTATGTCGTTGGTGACAATGCAGCCCTTCCACACGCTCCAAGCGCCCAATTGGCAGAGGAACAAGCTGAGCAGATTGTCAAAGTGCTTCGCCATATTTGGAACGGAGAAGCATTACCCGAAAAGATGCCTGAAATTAAGTTAAAAGGATTTATGGGTTCATTAGGGAAAAAGCAAGGCTTTGCTTATCTTGCTGATCGTACCGTCACTGGACGCATTGCAAGACTTTTGAAATCCGGAGTTCTTTGGATGTACAAATGGCACAATGGTTAATTAAGTTTAGTAACGTTGTTATATGAAAACAAAACTCCCTCATTCATCTTTGTAAGAGGGAGTTTTTCTCAATTATAGTACTCTCATTATCATTCTTGCACGACAAAACCGTGCTTTTCTAACTCAGCAAAAACAGGCTTTAATTGAATATATCCTTCCCCTACAACTTCATCTTCAATCATGACTAAAGGATAGAAGTATTCGTCATCCAACACTTGTTGGGCAATCTCTTTCTGTCTCTCATCTGTTATGTCCGATTCGATGTCGATGTATTCGATAGCATATGGCTGATCCGGGTATTTACGGTCAATTGCGGCTTGTAGCCATTCGTAAGTATCTTTTGATGAAGGGGCGTTGACACAGCTTGCACATATAATATCTGCACCGTAAATTTCAATTTTCACCCTCTGTTTCTCCACGTGATCATTCCCTTTCCTATTCTATATTGGATTTTTTAATGAATCCAGTTTATACTTAGTATAAAGAAAGGGGAGACATAAAACAATGAATGATACAGCAATGATGGAACCAGTACAAGAAGTTTTAAATAAATTACGTCCTTTCCTATTACGTGACGGGGGCGACTGTGAATTGGTCGATATTGAAGAGGGCGTTGTAAAACTTCGCCTATTAGGCGCATGCGGTACTTGCCCGAGCTCTACAATTACGTTGAAAGCGGGAATCGAGCGTGCATTGTTAGAAGAAGTTCCTGGTGTAGTGGAAGTTGAACAAGTATTTTAATTAATCGAAAAGGCTGTCCTATGCGCATTTTGCAGGACAGCCTTTTCTTATTTATATGGTGAAAGGGTTCATTGCGCACTCAATTCTCTAATTTCTTGCCATCTATTTTTTGCCATTTCAATGATTTGGGGCTCTGTAGATGTTCGTTGACTTTCAATGACGCGGGATAGATTGCGGATTGTCGATTCCTGATCGCCGATTCGATAGGATAATTCGGCCATCATGTAGAGGACTCTCGTCTCGGACATTTGAGTGCCTACATAGTCACCTTCGCTAAAAGCCTCGGTGTACAAGTCCCGTGCAATGGAAGTGAATCGCTTTTCCTCCTCTTGATCCCCTTTTTCTCGGTAGAGCCATGCTAAGCGTAAAGTGATCCCCGCCATTGTCAGGGGCTTCTCTTTCTTAATAGTAGCGCTTAAATAAGCTAATTTATACGTTTCAATCGATTCTTCAATCGTTCTTTCATTCCCGAAAGATCTTCCGCTCCAAAGGGAAGTAATTGTATTAGTAATTTCCTCTTTTGTGCCGGCTGGAAAGAATTTGGAGAACTCCTCTGTGAATGAAAACCCACAATGCTCACATACAGCAACATTGTAATAAAGCGGGTGGATATCTGGGTCAGAATAAACGGGTTTGAAGTCACTATCATGCTTGGCAACGCGGACAAATCTTGATCTGATTTTTGTTGTAGTAAATTTCTCCCTACAGTTCAAGCATTCAACATTCTTGACATAAGTAGGACTTATATTCATGTGACATCATCCTTTCGTACTAATCGTCTTATTATAGCGCATCTTTGATGTTTATGAGCAAATATTATTGCGTAATTGACAAAATGATTGATATGATAGAAAAAAAGCAGGAAGGTGGATGTAAATGACACAATATGTTGAACTTACTGAAGCTGCGGCTTTCCGTGTGAAAGAGATGATGGCCCATAACGGAGAGGAAGGTTCATATCTCCGTGTCGCAGTGAACGGCGGAGGATGCAGCGGACTGACATACGGATTAGGATTCGAAGAAACAAAATCGGATGAAGACCACTTGCTCATGCAGCATGGTATACAAATAGTCGTCGCCAAGGATGATGCGGCCATTTTAGAAGGAACAAAAGTTGATTATAAAGAGTCCTTAATGGGCGGAGGCTTTACGATCGACAATCCAAATGCAATCGCTTCTTGTGGCTGTGGAACGTCTTTTAGAACGGCGAAAAAGGTTGGAACACCAGAAGCTTGTGATTGAAAAGTAGAAAGCATAGGACGGAAGGGATTTTCCCTTCCTTTTTAAATGGTTATTTTAACGTTAAAGTGTTGAAAACCCCTTATAAAAAGGCTACTATTATATAGTAGAAGTTTGTCGAAGAGAGACAAAGGCCAGGACTGAGTAAATCGTCATATAACCGACTTTTAATCGGGCCCGGCACATAATAAATTCAAAGGTGGTTTCGATTTTCGTGAAAAGACCGACAATCTTAGTATTAGGTGCGGGTTACGGCGGTTTATCAGCAGTCGTCAACTTGCAAAAATCAGTAGGTGCAGACGAAGCAGATATCGTATTGATCAATAAACATGATTATCACTACGAGTCTACTTGGTTACATGAGGCAGCGGCAGGGACATTGTCTCCTGAACAAGTCCGTTATCCAATTAAATCTGTCATCAACGAAGGAAAAGTGAAGTTTATCGAGGCGGAAGTACAAGCGATCGATATACAAGGTAAGGTCGTAACTACTAACGTCGGTACACATACGTATGACTACCTTGTCATTTCCTTAGGCTTCGAAGGTGAAACGTTCGGTATTACTGGCTTGGACAAGTACGCACTTTCGATTGCGAACGTAAATGCAGCACGTCAAATTCGCGAGCATATTGAATATCAATTTGCAACATGGTCTCTTGAAGATGAGAAAGATGATAGCCGTTTGACAATCGTTGTCGGCGGAGCTGGTTTCACAGGTATTGAATTCTTAGGAGAATTAGGCAACAGAGTTCCTGAGCTTTGCAAAGAATTTGATGTACCACAAGAAAAGGTTCGTGTCATCTGTGTAGAGGCAGCTCCAATGGTATTGCCTGGCTTCGACCCAGAATTAGTTGATTATGCAGTTAGACAATTAAAAGCGAAAGGAATCGAATTCTCAATTGGAACGCCAGTTGTAGAAGCGACTCCTGAAGGCGTTAAAATTAAAAAAGGCGAAGATGAATTCGAGTTCATCAAAGCCGGTACAGTCGTATGGGCAGCGGGTGTTCGAGGCAACCGTCTCATTGAAGAGACTGGCATTGAAAACATGCGTGCCCGTGTCAAAGTCGAAAAAGATCTTCGTGCTCCAGGGCATGATGACGTATTCATCATCGGTGACTGCGCATTGATGATCAATGAAGAAACGAATCGTCCTTATCCTCCAACTGCACAAATTGCGATGCAACAAGGGGATATGTGTGCAAATAATATTATCGCTTTGATGAAAGGCGAACGTACTTCCGATTTCGTTCCTGATTTGAAAGGAAGCATTGCATCATTGGGCGATGACGATGCAATTGGAGTGGCTTTCGGCAAGAAAATGACTGGCAAGAAAGCTTCATTCATGAAGAAAATGGTTGATAATCGTGCGCTCTTCATGATTGGTGGCGTCGGTTTAACATTGAAAAAAGGTAAGTTCAATCTTCTAAAGTAATGTGACTTAAACTAATGTATAGCCTATTAGTCCACTCTTTGAAGTGAGAGGCTAACAGATATTGAATGACGTTAAAGCATCTCCTATTTTATTGGCAGATGCTCAGACTGTAGACAAAGTATCTTTTTACTTTGTCTACAGTCTTTTTAAGGATTGTAGCCAATAGATAGGTGTTTGCCCAGCTTGACTTGAAAACGCTTGCCAAGGAAGGCAATCTAAGAACGCCACGTCCTAGAGGTGCCTTAATTTCTGCAAAGAACGCAGAAATACGGCCAATCGAACCCTTCGCCGTTCGATTGGCAACGGTTGCATGACTCGCTTCCCGCGAGCCCGCGCGAAGTCGAGCGAAGACCCGAATAGAACTTGAGGTTCATGAGGGGACGAGTGAGACGAGCAACGCCGTATGCGAGCGTTTGTCAACAAGCTGAGCATCTGCCTATTTTATTGGCAGATGCTTTTTTCGGAGGTGATTCCGTGCCGATTGCGAAGCGTGGGAACGTATGGCTTGGCGCGTCAGGCTTAGTGATGAACCGCATGGGAGAATGGCTAGTCGTTCGTAAAACATATGGGGGCTTAAAAGGGGCCTGGTCTTTTCCTGCAGGGTTTGTAGATGGTGGAGAAACAGCCGATGCCGCTGCGATTCCAAGAGGTTAAGGAAGAAACAGGTGTGGATTGCAATTTGGTAGGAATGATCGGTTTTCGCACTGGTGTATTAAATGGACAGATCAGTGATCATTTAGCGATATTTTTACTGCGTCCGAAGAAAGAGGAGCAACAATTTGCACCTGACGTCAATGAGATTTCAGAAGTCGCTTGGAAAACGCCTTTTGAGCTTAAGGAGGATCCGAATGTGTCGGCAATGATTCGTGAAATAGCAGATGAGGCGATCGAATCAGGATTATATCAAATGAATGAAATAAATCCTGGGGATTGGTTCGGCTATACTTCTTATAAGCTGCTTTTCAAGAAATAGTTTTGACAAATCAATGACCTTACGTGCGTTCTATTGAAAGGTTTCATCTCTTCCTGTAAAATGTTGAGTGGAAAACGGAGGTAGTCGACTTGGGACAAATTTCACTAGTGGAAGTCATTTTATCTATCCTTATTTTCATTGTCATGTTTTTCGGCATCGGCTTCTTGTTGAATATGCTGCTTCGTATGACATGGCTAATGGCGATTCTATATCCAATTGTTGTCGTCTTGATCATTGATGATGTGCGTGTATTTGAATATTTCACAAAACCGAAGTATGCTTTCGGTCTACTTGGAGATAAAATAGTTTCCCTACATGCTGTCGACATTATCATTTTGTTAAGCGGATTGGTTGGAGCGATTATATCTGGATTTGTGATAAAAGCATTGCGAAAACAAGGTTATCAAATGTTTTAAAATAATATTGGCTGAACGCTCATTTTTTAATACGAGTGCAGATCGATAAGGTGAATGCAGCAAGCGCATGTTACGTTTTTCTAATTGAATGAATGGTAACAGGCTCGTTTAAACTCAGATACAATTATGAGGTGTTTGATAAAAACGGTGTACCGAAGACAAATTGTCTATAGGTACACCGTTTTTAATTTGCTAAATACCTTAAATGATAAATGAGTACGTAATCACTGAGATAAGAATGCCAGTTACTGAACCGGCAAATACTTCACTTGGCTTATGCCCTAATAGCGTTTTTAGCTCTTGTATTTTCTGCTGGCCGTCTTTATGTGACCAGCCTTTCATCTCTTGCACAAATGTTTGAAAATCAATTCGCATTTGATTAATGATCAGAGCCTGTTGTCCCGCCTGATAGCGTATCCCTGTCGCGTCAAACATAACGATGACAGCAAAGATGGCAGATATGGCAAACAATGTCGAATCCAGTCCCGCCTCATAGGCTACAGCTGTCGTCAATGCAGACACGGCGGCGGAATGAGAGCTTGGCATACCCCCTGTCGAAGTCATTAATTTCCAATCTAACTTCTTTGAAAACAGATAATGGATAGGAATTTTTACAAATTGAGCGAAGAAAATCGCAAATAATGCCGCTAGGAGCGGAGTATTTTGAAAAAGAGCCATCGATCATCCACTCCTTTTTGAAAAAGTAGAAAAATATATAATTATTATACCATCAATCGCACTATGTGAAAGGATATTCCGAAGTTCGAATAATTCTTTTTTGTTCAGCGGTAGTTTAAGATATAATAAAGGTGAATGAAAAGTGGGAGGTTGTCAAATGAAAACAAATATTCTACAGCCAGACTTCAATGAAATCAAATGTGATGTACTGTTAGTAGGGGTACCTGAGCATCCAGAGAACGTAACAGGATGGTCGGTATTTGAGGAATCTTTTAGTCCGCGACTGATTGATTGGATTAAGTCTGGGGATATTCAGACCGAATTTAAAAAGATCGTTAAAATGCCTTCGTTGCAAAAGAACGGATATGACCGTGTAATGTTTGTTGGCCTTGGACCTTCTAAAAAATTGACGGAGGACCGCTTGCGGCAAATATTTGCAGCAGCAGGAAAAGAACTTAAAAATGTAAAAGCTTCTTCAGTCGCTGTTTGGACATCGCCTTTTACGAATGAAGATGTAAAATGCGAGGATGTCGTATTTGCAGCAGCTGAAGGGATTGGCCTCGGCAGCTATCAGTTTGAAGGCTACAAAACAGATTCAAATGAAAAAGACGTTGTTCTCGAAACATTATCCTTTTTAACGAACGCTGATGAGGATGAGATGAAAGCGGCATTTGAAGTTGGGAAGACATATGCGGAAGCTGTCAATTCCGCTCGAAACTTAGTGAACTTGCCTCCGAATATGCTGACAGCTACCAAAATGGCAGATTATGCGACAAAATTGGCGGAAAAATACGATTTTGAAATTGAGGTATTAGGTAAAAAAGAGATGGAAGAGTTAGGCATGGGTGCCATCTTAGCAGTCAATAAAGGGTCTGTTGAAGAGCCGCGTTTAATTGTAATGAAGTATGCGGGCACTGATCAATGGGAAGATGTTGTCGGGCTTGTCGGCAAAGGAGTTACATATGACACAGGTGGCTATTCATTGAAGCCTCGTGAAGGCATGGTCGGCATGAAAGGTGATATGGGAGGCGCTGCAGCTGTTTTAGGAGCAATGCAAATTATCGGAGAGCTGCGTCCTTCTAAAAACGTTATTGCTGTTATCGGCTCGACTGACAATATGATTTCCGGAGATGCTTTCAAGCCGGACGATGTCATTACATCTTTAAGCGGCAAGACGATTGAAGTATTGAATACGGACGCGGAAGGCAGATTGGTGTTAGCTGATGCTGTAACGTACGCGAAGCAGTCCGGAGCAAACTATGTCATTGATATCGCTACTTTAACAGGTGGTGTTATTGTTGCGTTAGGCAATGATAAAACGGGTGCTTTGACGAATAATGAAGCGTTCTTCGAAGAATTCATGGAAGCATCGTTAGAAACTGGAGAGTTCGTCTGGAGACTGCCTTTAACTGAGAACGATAAAAAGAGAATCCGCAAAAGTGATGTTGCCGATTTAAATAACTCTCCTGGAAGAGATGGCCATATGATCTTTGGTGGTGGTTTCGTCGGTGAATTTGCGGAGGATACACCTTGGATTCATTTAGATATCGCTGGGACGTCCGATGCGTCAGCACCCCATGATTTAGGTCCAAAAGGCGGCACAGGGGTAATGGTACGTACTTTGGCTACTTTCATCGAGAGAATGGCTGAGAAAGAGCAATCATAAAGTAAATGAAATGTTTAACATCCGTTCGTTGGTCATTACAAAACGAGCGGATGTTTTTTTGGGGGGAGATTTTTTGGAGGAAATAAAAGTTGTCTATGCATTTATACAAAATAGTGAGGGTCAAGTATTAATGGTTGAAAACCATGAGGGGCATTGGTCTTTTCCTGGGGGAAGAGTAGAAAAGGGAGAAACTTTAGCAGAGGCTGCAGTACGCGAGGCATATGAAGAAACGAAGTTAATCATTAAAATAGGAAATATCATGGCCATTGACGAAGTAAAGTTCTCAGAGCGGAATCATCATGCGATTTTCTTTACTTTTGAAGGAAAGATCATTAGTGGCAACGAGGAAATTAAAATGCCTGAAGAAATATTCGATATTGAGTGGGTCGATATGGATCAAGTTGAACGAAGGGCACCTTATTTAAATGGCATTCATAAAGTTTTGTCAGGTAATGCACCTTATTTTAATCAAGGAATACGGTAAGTTTATACTAAATGTACGGTAGTTCATAGAAAAAATAGTGGAACGAATAGGATTCGCAGGGATGGTGCCAGAAAGTGAACCTAATTGTGCAAGAATGGGCATTCGCCCCTCTACATACCGCCCGATTCGAATAGGATAGGTGAGAAAGGGGGATGACGAATGCCACGGTATGGCAGATTTGGCAGAGGACCTTATGGTCGTGGATTTGGAGGTTATGATGGATTCGGTTTTGGATTTGGAGGACCATTTTTAGGTGGATTGGTAGGCGGTTTCCTCGGGAATGCATTGTTCCCTTCTTATCCATATAATTATGGTGGTTTTTCTCCATTTTACGGTGGATTTTCACCATATCCATTTTATTCACCTTTTGGATTTCCGTATTATTAAAAAAACACACCCGGTTCCTTTCGTTAGGAACAGCGGGTGTGTTTTTTTAATCCTTTAATTGTTTGTTCTTCGTCGCTTCAGCAACGACTTCTTTTAAATCATCACCGACGGTACGATCAGTAGGTTTGACGCCGGACATATATGCCGCACGCCCCATTAGATGTCCTCCAATCGGCGATGTGATGAAGAGGAAAAGGATCCCTAAGAGGAGCTGTATACTGAAATGCCCCTCCTTCAACCAAAAATGAAAGAAAACGCCTAATAGAATACTTAGAACGCCTAATGTGGCGCTTTTCGAAGCTGCATGAGCACGCGTATATACATCTGGCAGCCGTAAAATACCGATCATTGTCACAATCGTGAACAATACACCGACTACGATAGGGACAATTATTAAAATATTAGTGAGGACGTTCACGTTCGATAATCTCTCCTCTCTCGATGAATTTGGAGAAGGAAACCGTTCCGATGAAAGACATAATCGCAATCAATAAAATAACATCGATAAAAAATGGAGTATCAAAAAGAATCGACAGGAGAGCAATCGATGAAATGAGCATAACTCCGATACCATCAAGAGCAATCAACCGATCTGGAACGGACGGCCCTTTGAAGACGCGGTACATAATTCCGCACATCGACAAAATAACGAAGATGAGACTGCACCATATAAAAACTGTCATGCCCGGCTCACCTCCATAATCGCTTTCTCAAAAGAATTTTTGATTGACCAGATTGCTTCGTCCACGTCATCTACATCGATCGAATGGATGTACAATGTCTTTTGATCGTCAGAAACGTATAACACAATTGTTCCTGGTGTTAACGTGATCAAACTCGATAAAAGCGTAATTTCCCAATCATGGTCTAAATCGGTCGGCATTGCAAAAATCATTGGTTGAATATCCAATTTCGGCTTAATGACGAGCGATAAAACGGATAGATTTGATAAAGTCAATTCTTTGAAAAATAACAATGTCAGTTTAATTGCCGCCCAAAGCCGCCCTATATACAACCTGGAAGGAAAGAAACGTCTTGCAACTATAATCAGTATCAATCCGATTAAATAACCAATAATGAATGTAGTTGCATTGAATGAAGAATTCATGAACATCCATACAACAGCTACAAAGAAATTCAATAATATTTGAAAGGCCATCGACATCAACTCCTTTATCCTCGCATTCATTAACTGCTCCCCTTCTCAATTTATAAGCCGTTGTTCACCGATAGATTGTAAGAAGGGGCAACAGTTCGGCAATGCCCGATTTGTACCACTATCAATTAATGAGCAATGTCCACTAATGAAAGTTTACTTTAGCACTGCGTCAATATAGATCGATGGTTGCAGTAATACGTCCGTGGCATCAGCTATATATGGAGCGAACCATTCTACCCCGATTCCATACAGAACGGATAGCAATACTAATGAAAGCGTAGGAATCATCATTTGTACATAAGGCTTCGTTTTCGTTTTCGGCAGATTCTGTGGCTCTCCCCAGAACGCATAAATGAAAATCCGAATAACAGATAGCAGCACGATAAGGCTCGATAGCAAAATAATAATGCTGCCCCAAATATGCTCTGCTTCAAAAGCTCCGCGTACGATGAGCAATTTTCCTATGAAGCCGCTCAGTGGCGGAATACCCGCTAATCCGAAAGCTGCAATTAAATAAAACCAACCCAAGGCAGGATGTGTTTTCATCAATCCGCCCATTTTCCTTAAATTCGATGTCCCGGTAACATAAATGATCATGCCGATTAGCAGGAATAACGCCGCTTTGATCAACATGTCATGAACGAGATAAAATACTGCGCCAGACAGTCCCGATTCATTCATTTGAGCAGCACCGTAAAGAATAACGCCTACTGCAATGACAATATTGTATATAATGATCTGTTTTAAATCGAAGTAGGCAAGGGCGCCGATACATCCTGCGATAATTGTCAGAATGGATAAAGCCATCAAAATCCCATGCGTAAAGGCCATGTCATGCACGAAAAACAAAGTGTACGTCCGCATAATCGCGTAAATACCAACTTTCGTAAGCAATGCACCAAACAAAGATAATACAGGAATAGGAGGTGCAGCATACGATCCTGGAAGCCAAAAATAAAGCGGGAACAATGAACCTTTAATGCCGAATACGATGAGCAATAATATCGCAATGACAGAAATGATGGCAGGTTGTTCGATTTGAGCAATCTTGGCAGCTATATCAGCCATATTCAACGTCCCTACAACGGAATAGAGCATTGCAACTGTAATGACAAATAAAGCGGATGAGACAACATTAATAATTATGTACTTAATCGATTCACGCAACTGTTTCTTTTCACCGCCTAAGACGATGAGTAAGTAAGATGCGATGAGCAGAACCTCGAAAAAGACAAACATATTGAAAATATCGCCTGTTGTAAACGCACCATTCACACCTGTAATCATAAAGAGGATTGCAGGGTAATAAAAGTATTGTTCGCGTCCTTTACCAATCGTAGGAAAGCTGTACAGAACGATAAAGAAAGTGATGAGCAACGTTGTTGTCACTAAGATGGCCGAAAACATGTCAGATACCATCGTAATTCCAAAAGGCGCAGGCCAGCTTCCTAAAGTGACCGTTTGTATCCCTTCCTGCTTTATAGTCCAAATCAAGTAGAACGAAGAACAAAGGCTTATAAGCAAACCGATCACAGTCAATACCCGTTGCGTCTTGACTTGCTCTTTAAAAAATAAAAGAAGAATCGCGAAAAGGAATGGCAGAATGATCGGAAATAAAAGCAAGTTAATCATGTTCGTCATTTCCTTTCATCAGATTCATATTATCAGTCTTATGCACGGCGTAAGCACGGTAGGCCATGACGAGTATGAATGCCGTCACACCGAAACTAATTACGATGGCAGTCAAAATGAGCGCTTGTGGAAGGGGATCCGCAAAATCCGTCACGCCTTCCAATAGGACGGGAGGTGAAGCTCCACCTAAGCCGCCCATTGTTAAAATAAGAAGATGGGCACCATGGCTTAACAAACCTGTTCCAACAATGATTTTAAGCAAGCTTCTTGACAGGATTAGATAGACCGCGGCGGTAAATAGGACCCCGATCAAAATGGCCATTAAAAACTCCATTATGAATCCCCTCCGATCGCTTGAATAATAGTAATAGCAGAGCCGACGACGACGAGATAAACACCTGCGTCAAAAATCATCGCCGTATGGAGAGAAGTTTCCCCAAATAAAGGCAAATTGAAGTCGTCAAAAGCATGGGTGAAGAATGGAACGTTAAAAAATATGGAACCTGCGGCAGTGCCTAAAGACAGTAGGAGGCCGATCGCCGTAACGACCGTAAAATTAAATGGCAATGCCTTCTGTACAGTTTTTAAATCGAATGATAGGAGCAGAAGGACGATTGCTCCTGTCGTCAGAAGACCGCCTACAAATCCGCCCCCGGGTGTATAGTGCCCTGCAAAGAAAATATGAATCGAAAAAAGAAAGATGATGAAAAACACGACTTTCGTTGTCGTCTGTAATATGACGTCATTTGTCCTCATCTAATTTCTCCTTTCTTGCCAAACGAAGTTTAATCATACCTAAAACTCCGATACCTGCAATTGATAGAACAGCAATTTCGAATAATGTATCGAATCCACGGTAATCTACAAGTATAACGTTAACGATATTGCCCCCGCCAGCTTCTGTATGGACGGTGTCCTTATAATATTGTGAAATGGACTCAACAAATTTTTGAGAGTGCGTTGACAATGCCATTAATGTAACTGTTACACCGACACCTAAAGCGACAATCGCATTCACCAATTTTGTTTGCTTCTTTTCTCCGTGGTCGGATAAGGCAGGCAAATGTTTGAATGCCAACATGAATAAGGCTACCGACACGGTTTCAATAACTAATTGCGTCAAAGCCAAATCTGGAGCTTTGAAAATGACGAAAAATAGAGCAACTGAATAGCCGACCGCACCTAATGAAATAATCGCTCCGAGGCGTGTTTTCGAAAGTAACACAAAAATGACGGCTAACAACAGAATTACTCCATTCAACGCGGCATACATACTCACTTTCGAGAAACTGCTGAAATCGACAGCAAAGGCGTCCTTCATGAACAATACCACAATCATCATAATCGAAATGAAAGCGAATATATAAAGTAAGTACGACCGAATTAAACCGGTCATATAGGAGCGTGAAAGACGGTTCATGCCTTTCTCTCCAAAGGTCATCGTTGCATCGTAGAAAGCGTTCAATGAAAGATAATCGGGTTGTATAGAATAGTACTTTTGCCATTTTGACAATGATAAGTACAATAATGTACCAGCAACAATGACACCGATCGTCATCCATAATTCCGCAGAAGCAAATCCGTGCCATGCCGATACATGAATGGCGACTTCTGATGGATGTTCAAATGCATACGGTTGAGCGGCCATTACAGCCGGCTTCACAAGCCATTTACCAACTAGATTAGGTATGAAGAAAATAGTAATGACAAGAACCGCCAAAATAACTGGAGATAAAAGCATGCCAAATGGTGCTTCATGCGGTTCGTTCGGCAAGGATTCTGCTTTTTTCTTGCCTGCAAATGTCCTAAACACAAAATAGAAACTATAAATAAATGTGAACACACTTGCAATCCAAGCTATGACAGGGAATAAGAAGCCCCACGTGTCAAAGTTGAACAAATTAAATTGCCCAATTGCAAGCATCGATTGCAAAAACATCTCTTTACTTAAAAAGCCATTGAAAGGCGGCAAACCAGCCATTGACATGGAACCAATGAAGGCAACTGTGAAACTGATTGGCATGATGCTCATTAATCCGCCTAATTTCCGTATATCCCTCGTCCCAGTTTCATGATCAACGATACCTGCAATCATAAACAAACTGCCTTTAAATGTCGCATGGTTGATCAGGTGGAAAATAGCAGCGAACATAGCAAATGTAAAAATCTGTTCGTCCGAATGGAACGTAATTGCTCCTGCACCAAGAAGCGACATAATCAGTCCAAGCTGGCTGACCGTTGAGAAGGCTAAGATCGCTTTCAGATCAACTTGTTTCACGGCAAAGAAAGAGCCCCAAAATAAAGTTAATAGGCCAATGCCGGTGACGAGCCAAATCCATAATTCAGATGCTGCATAAATCGGCGTAAACCGTGCAACTAAGTAGATTCCTGCTTTTACCATCGTAGCAGAGTGCAAATATGCACTGACGGGCGTTGGTGCCTCCATTGCATCGGGCAACCAAATATAAAAAGGGAATTGTGCAGATTTTGTAAACGCTCCCAACAATATCAGAATAAGAGAAAGCGTAAAGAACTCGTGGTTAAAAAGTACATCCGAGTTTGCAATCAACTCCCGGATTGAAAAAGTATCGCCCATAATGCCAAGCAATGTAAATCCACCTAACATCATCAATCCGCCGAACACAGTAATCATCATCGATTTCAGAGCGCCGAAACGTGAGCCGTCGCGCGTATACCAATAACCGATCAGCAAGAATGATGAAATGGATGTCAGTTCCCAGAACAAGTACAGGGAAATGACATTATCCGACTGTACAACACCTAACATTGCGCTCATGAAAAGTAGAAGATAGACATAGAAGTTCCCTAATTTTTCCTTCTTTTTATCGAGATAAAAGATTGAATAGAGCACGACTAAAGAGCCGATTCCCGTAATAAGCAAAGTAAACAATAAACTTAGCCCATCCAAATAGGAGACAAACGAGATGCCCATTGAAGGGATCCATTGCAATTCAGATATTGCATGTCCACCATCCATCGTAGTAGGGATAAATGTTGCATAATAAATGAATAACAGTACAGGAATGCTTAGTACAAACCAACCAGTATGTATGCCTTTCATTTTTCTAAAGAGGAAAGGAATGAAAATAGCAGCCACAATAGGCAGGAATATTAAAAGTACAAATTCCAAGTAAATCCTCCTTCCAACATTGAATTATTATTCTTTGCATTGTGTAAAAGTATAACGCAAAATGAACGGGTTTGCATGGCTTACTCACTAACTTTGTTGCGTGAATCGAATCTCTTCCTATATTATAGAGAGTGAAAATAAATCGGAGAAAACGTTTATCGGGGTGCAAAATGAGAAATCCTTATGTGTTCGGTTATTTGCCATTTGTCACAATCTCCCTTTTCAGTTTGACATTTGGGGTTTATTTAGTCGGTTTTTCGGTGAATCTATTTAAACAGATTGGTCTTTACGCAGGAATGAGGGAGTTTTTGACGGATGTCCAGCTTCGGATTTTTCTGTTGATCATCTATGCTTTACTTTTTTTTATGGTATTTTCGGCAATGAAGTTAATAGCGGAAACGATTCACGAAACGGCGATGCTCTTTTTTTCAAAAGATGCGATGGGCGAGTCCTATAGCAAGGCGAAAAGTGGAAATTTGATCTATTTTTTCGGGGCTGTCGCTTCTGTCGCGGGCATTCAGTCACTGAAAGTGCTCATCATTCTTTTTTTATTGACAACATTCGTTTATTTCGTATTTGTAGTGTACATATTGAGCAAATATATGACAATAGGGAATACAATTGGGTTGATGGTTTTCGAAATAATGGTTTGGAGCGTCCTATTATCCGTAATTATTTATATTTTATTGAAATTGTACAACGGTGTACTTGCAAGTTTACCGTTTGAATTGAAAAAGACAGCTTGAAATAGCGAAATCGGCGAATAAGGAAAGTACCTTATTCGCCGATTTTTATTAGTCTTGCAATAAAGAAGAGAATGCCCGTATATGAATCTTTTGGTCACTATACCGTTTTATTGGTGTCGGTTGATCGTACCCAATCCAAACAGCTGTCGTGTAATGATCATTCAACCCTGCAACCCATAGGTCTTTATAATGATCGGTCGTACCAGTTTTTGCACCAGTATAAGAAGTTGTATAGCTGATTCCTCTTCCCGTCCCATTCAAAACAACGTCTTTCATTAGATCTCGTATCGTTGAAACAGTTGAAGAGGACCAAACGTCTACTGTAGTGTCCTTCCATTCATAGAGGACATTGCCTTCCCGATCTTTTACCTGCCTTATCGAGCGAGCAGGCTTAAACGTTCCGTCTATGAAACTTGAATAGCTTGATGACAATTCATAGGGTGTTACGCCATGCTGGAAGCCACCAAGTGCAGCTGCGTACGTATAGTCGGATTCAGTAACATGCTGGAAATTGAAAGGTTTCGTAAAATGAAAGGCGTTTTCAATCCCGACTCTTCTCAATAGACGAACTGCCGCAGTGTTATGGCTATGTCGGAAAGCTTCCATCGCGGTCGTCATACCGTAAACATACCCACCGATATTTGTTGGACAATAGGAGCCGATACAAATAGGACTGCTATCGATCGGTGTGTTTGCATGATAAGGTCCGCTTTCAAAAAAAGGCGCATACACCAAAATCGGTTTAATGGCAGATCCTGGTTGTCGAATCGCTTGAAATGCCCGGTTAAAATCTGATTTCCGGTACTCTTTGCCGCCATATACACTAACAACCTCCCGCGTTTCATTGTCTATGACAACTGCTCCTGCTTGTAGGCCATCCGCACGGAGAATTGCATTCAGAGCCGTTTCATCGTGTCGTTGTTTCTCTGAGCTGAGGGCAGTTTCGATAATGAGGCCATTTGAAGAAACGTCGGCGACTCTATTTCTTAGTTGTTCATGTAGTGAACGCTTTTCGTCTTCAGAAGCTGCATTCTTCAGCTTTGCATGATAACCTTCGACTTCACCTATTAATTCTGTCAATTCGTTGAAGACGAAGGAGCTATACATGGCGAAATTGCCTGCTTTCTTTTTAATAGTTAATTCAATAGGTGTCGCTTTGTAATTGCTGCTTTCTTCTTCTGTTATAACACCATTTTTTTGTAGAACGTCTATGAGCCTTTCCTGTCTTTTTTTCGTACGGTCAAAGTGACGTAGCGGATCGTAGAGAGAAGGGTTATTCGGTATGGCGGCGATGAAAGCCATTTCTGCTTCCGACAATTCGCCCAACGGACGGTTAAAATAATAAGTGGCAGCAGCACCGACCCCATATACCCGATTGCCAAAATACATTTCATTCAAATAGCTTTCTAATATTTCTTCTTTTGAACTTTGCTTTTCCAATTCTGCTGCGTAAAGCAATTCTTTAAATTTCCTTTCGTACGTTTTTTCTGTAGAAAGGAATCGCATTCTCACTACTTGCTGTGTAATTGTGGACGCCCCTTGCTGTACATCATCAGCAGCGGCATTTACAGCAAAGGCGCGAACGATGGCGGCAATATCATAGCCACGATGATCGAAAAAGCCTTGGTCTTCACTCATTAAAAACAGTTGTTGAAGAAACATTGGTATCGAATCCAATGGGAGAGGATCTCTCCATTCTACATATTCCTCTGAAAATATTTTTCCATTGCGATCGGTTAAAAGAATCGGATTTTTATTGTTTGGGGCAGAAAGTTCAATGGAATCTTCAAGTGATGACTTCATCGTCGTTGTTTGATGCCATTCATTTGCAATTGCATTTTGTACACCGACTAAAATGAGAGTCATGAGGATGATCGTAATAAAACCGATGATCTGTTTCAAATGCTATCCTCCCAATTTCGTACTATAAAAAATATAGCATACTTCTGTAGAAGCGTGCTTAGCTTGTTTGACAAACGCTCGCATACTGCGAATCGAACATTTAGTTTTCTTCATTTTTTATCGCGCCTATCCTCCTTCCGCGTAACATGGATCGAGAACATAAAAAAACTGTAGACAAAGAGAGAAGATACTTTGTCTACAGTCATTCTAAAAGATCCGGTTGCTCATTGAGCGAAGGACTATAGTTGTCTTACGAACGTTCAATATGAGAGCGTCGTTCTTGACTCGATAGGAAATCTTCAAAATCTTGGACAGGCTTCTTTTTGGCGTAATAAAGGAACCCAAATCCTAATAAAAACAGGACACCCGTTAAAACAAAGACGGATGAAATGCCTATAAAACCACTGACAATCCCGCCAAACATCGGGCCGATTATATTGCCTAAAAACCTGAAGCTTGTATTGTAGCCCATTACTTCACCTTGTATGTCAATTGGTGCTTCGCGGCGAACAAGCGCTGTAGTGATTGGGATCATTCCTCCCATTGAAATACCGAACAGCAATCTGCAAATCATAAGCTGCCAGATGGAAGTGACGAATGCCTGTGGAATAATAAAGATGAATGATAGGAGCAATAAGGCGCCCAATACTTTTTCATAGCCGATTTCATCACCTAATTTTCCCCAACGGCGAGCAAATAGCAAATTGCCGACTCCTGCTGCGCTGAAGGTGAGACCTGCTAAAAATGCCACGTCTTTTGCATCTGTCAAATTGGCAACGTATAGCGATAATAAAGGCTGGATACTGAAGTTCCCGATTTGGATTAAAGCGGTGACGACCATAATATTCAGCATGAGGCGATGATGTAGAAGGCCACTCAAAATTGTTCTTCTGGAGTATTGGACCTTTTTTTCGGTTTTTACTTTCACTTGTTCTTTAATACCGAATAGGACGATAATTGCAGCGATGACGACTGAAAAAGATGTTATGATAAATGTATATTTGAAGCCGAATGCATCTGCCATTAACCCGCCTAATACCGGGCCGAACAATGTTCCCGTCACACTGCCCATTTGCAGCGTACCTAATCTTTTTCCTGCCTCTTCTCTTGCCGTCTGTGATGAGATGAATGCCAGTGAGGTAGGGATGAAACCTGTCACAACACCGTTTAATAACCGAAGTAAGAAGAATGCTTCTACGGAGTGGACAAAGCCCATAAGGAAGACGGATGTTGCAATTCCAAAGCCGTTAATAAGCAAGATCGGCTTAAAACCGTATTTATCCGCGATCCTTCCCCAAATTGGCGACATGATCAGAGCCGTAATGAATGTAGCTCCAAAAATGAGACCAGCCCATTTTTGTACGTAAGCATCTGAATGATCGCCAAACGTTTCGATATACAGAGATAAAAATGGCATAATCATCGTCATTGTTCCGGCTACAAGGAAGTTGGCAAACCAGATAATGATGAAATTCCGTTTTTGTATATTCATCGATGAAACCCGCTTTCTTTTCGTCGGACATTGATCTTTACAGAATTGACATTCCCTGTATCCGATCGCGTTAAACTACTATAAGGTCCATTATAAAACAATTCGGGAATCGAAGGAAGTTTCATGCTTATCAATCGATAAACAAAAGATGTTATGATAAACTTAATGGCGGTGACGAAAATGAAGAAAATGATAGGTATTTTCTCGATTCTTTTCACAATGATTATACTTTCTGCATGCGGAACAAAGGACAATTCACAGGAGGCTACGACTATGTATCCACAATTAACAAACGAAGTCGCTTCAAACGAAGCATTGGTCGTCATGAATACTACAATGGGCCCGATTAAAATTAAGCTTTTCCCAGAGAAGGCACCAAAAACAGTTGAAAACTTTTTGACTCACGCTGAAAACGGCTATTATGACGGCATTATTTTCCATCGTGTTATTCAAGACTTCATGATTCAAGGCGGAGATCCGACTGGCACAGGAATGGGCGGCGAAAGCATTTACGGATCTTCATTTGAAGATGAATTTACAATGGATCTATTTAACATTAGAGGCGCATTATCTATGGCGAATGCTGGTCCGAACACGAACGGCAGCCAATTTTTCATCGTCCAAAATCCGAATCCGCCAGCGTCAGCGGACCAACTGAAAAAGGGCGGATGGCCGGATGAAATCGCTGAAGCTTATGAAGAGAAGGGCGGCACACCACATTTGGATCAAAAGCATACGGTGTTCGGTCAAGTGATTGAAGGAATGGACGTTGTTGATAAAATTGCGGCAGCAAAAACTGGCGCACAAGATAAGCCTAAAGAAGATATTGCCATTGAATCGATCGAAATCCTTCAAAAATAATTAAGTAAGTTTATGAAAAATGAACAATAAGGAAGTGTTCGGAAATGAACGTTATTTTAATGCCGTTCCTATATTTTCCGGAAGATAAATCAGAATACATTCCAGCAGCGTTTTCATTTGTCTTCTTTATGATTCTATTAGCAATTACGTTTACTTGGATTTTACGCAAATCTAAAAAACAAGAAGAAGAGACGAAGGAACTGGAAGAGAAAATTTTACGCGAACGCCGTGAAGCCAAAGAGAAACAGCAACCTATTGATTGAGGATGCTGTAAAGTACAGACAAAAGGGTTGGACATTAATTTGATGTCCAACCCTTTTGTTTTTAAGTAGCTAACTTTAAATGTGTCTTGACTACAGGTAAAAAGCGCCCATTCGGAGCGTTCATCACCTTTTCGGAGTATAATTTTCCTTGAAAAAGAGATTATAGGAGAATTCCGAAGCTTTTCGAGTTTGACTATCGTTTAAGCATCCTTATTATAAGAATGCTGTTATGAATTCATTGCTGTAATGAATCGTTCGACGCCGTCTTCTACAACTGAGCGTGGAGCTGCTATGTTCATTCGAAGGAATCCTTTTCCTGCTTCTCCGTATTTTGAGCCTGGTTCAAGAGCTAATTTGCCTTTCTTCAAAAGCTTGTCCATCATTTCTTGTTCAGATAGCCCTGTGTCGCGATAATCGATCCATAATAAATAAGTCGCTTCTGGCTTGCGAATATGAATTTTTGGAACGGCCTCATGTAATTTGTCAATGACATAATCCATGTTGGAAGAGATGATTTCAAGTAGCTTATTTAACCACGGGCCACCTTCTTCATAAGCTGCGACAAGGGCAGAGGATGCGAAGGCGTTAAGGTCCATTTGACCGTGAGATAAGGCATTTTTCTGAAGAGCTTCACGGAGATCTTCATCTTTCGCAATCATAATCGCTGCTTGGACGCCTGCTAAGTTGAATGTCTTCGTCGGCGCTACGCATGTAATGACCCGTCCGCCAATTTCTTCGGCTACTTTTGCAAGAGGTGTATGTACTGACCCCGGTAATACCAAATCAGCATGAATCTCGTCTGACAGTACTAAAACGTTATATTTGTTGCAAAGCTCTAACATCTGTTTCAATTCTTCATTGGACCAGACGATCCCTGCAGGATTGTGAGGGTTGCATAAAATGAATAATTTGACATCTTTTTTTAAGCAACGCTCAAATTCCTCAAAGTCAATCGTATAGTTACCATCTTCTTCAATCATACGGCATTCGACAATGTTTCTTTGCTGGTGGCCAGGCACATTGAAAAAAGGAGGATAAACAGGTGAAGTGATTAAAATATTGTCCCCTTCATTTGTAAAGGTTTCGACGACGGTCGCAATGGCAGGAACAACTCCATGATGGAAAAGCATCCATTCATTCTTCGTTTCCCAGCCGTGGCGTTCAGAAAGCCAGTTGCGGACAGCATCTTTGCATGCCGAACATATATAGGAGTATCCAAATACACCATGGTCAAGCCTTTCCCTCATAGCTTCAATAACAGGTTCTGGCGCTTTGAAATCCATATCCGCTATCCACATCGGCAAAACATCAGAAGCGTCTTCGATTCCGTAAACAGCAGCCATGTTTCCCCATTTAACGGATCTTGTATTTTTTCGGTCAATGACTTGTTCGAACTCTCTCATACTAAAATCCCCTTCTTTTCTTTTTTCTTTTTCCCTACTATGCTATCATAAACGAAAGAAAAGAAAAAAATAAGGTGAATTGTCGTGCAAACAATCGAAATGAATAAAAAGGCAATTATATTACTTCAAGATTGGGATCCTTTCCATATTGGCAAAGGGGCATATGAAGTGGAAATTGCGGATGTTGTCGAGGAATTGCAGTCATTAGATCATCCGACAGATCTTGCAAAAAGGATTAGAGAAATTTATGAACACTCCTATAAAATATGGATTCCGATAGAAAATTGCATGCAGATCGCTTATAAGCTATTAGCCATTAAATACGAGGCGAAAAGTATCGTTTGAAGAATAAGACCGCATCTACCTATACGTAGATGTGGTTTTTTCTTGTAACAAAATTGAAAGATCGTTCGTATCACCATTATAAGAGAGAGAGTGAGGGGGAACGATGGACGAAATCGAGATAGTACATAAAGCCCAAAATGGGGATCGATCAGCATTTGGAGCTTTGATGGAAATGCATTATCGAACTGTAGAGAAGTTTGCGTATCAATGCGGAGTCCATTTAAATGATATTCCTGACGTCACGCAAGAGGTATTCATTAAACTTTACAGATTTTTGCCACAGTTCAATAACCAGCGTTTTACAACTTGGCTATATAAAATTACATTAAACACGTCGAGGGATTATTACCGGAAGGTGAATCGAGAACTTGCAAAAGAAGAAGTGTTGAAAAGAGGAGCGAAAACGACCGGTCCTTCTGCAGAAAATCAAGTGCTTCTTTTTGAAGAGGATAAGGTTTTGCATGAAGCTATTTTGCGATTGGATGAAAAATATAGAATTCCATTAATCTTATTTTATTTTCATAATGCAACCTACCAGCAAATTGCAGATGTATTAAATATTTCAATGTCGAACGTGAAAACCCGGATTTTCAGAGCGAAGGATAGCTTGAAAAAAGAGATGAGCCATTATGGAGGTGCGACACATGGACAATGATCAATTTGAAAAGCGAATGGAGCTTTTAAAAAAGGCATATGACCGTGTACCATCCTCTTTTCATCCTGATGAAGTTTTTAAAAAAATCGATGAAACAAAACCTCCCGAGAGACTTTCTATACCTTCTAAGAAAAAGCGCGGGATTCGGCAACATGTAACTGCTTGGGCGGTTGGCATCAGTTGCATTTTTCTTATAGGGTTAATTGGTACAGGAGTTGTCGTCGATCAAAACAGGAATGCTAATGAACAGATCGACCATTCAGTTCCAAAGAAGGAGTACATCGAGGAATTGAAAAAGAAATTTGAAGTTGAAAAAGAGAAGCGACAAAAAGAATTGGCTTTAGATGATCATTATTTTGATCAATACGTCCAAGGCAATTCGATTTCCATACTGAATCATGACGATTATGTAAAATCTGTTTCACAAAACGCAAATGCGAACGATCGATTTTATGAAGACTATTTGCGAGCTGTGGAGCAATTGAAGACACCTGCAGAGATGATTGATGATTTACTGTTGAATCCGCTGTCGGAAGATGAAGAGAAAAGCATCGAATTCCTCATTCATTATCGTAAAAAGCTGGAAAGGCTATCGATGATTTATAATGCTATTTTGACGGATCACAAACAAGCGATTGATTCGTATGAAATGGATCCAACTGTTGATAAGGCGCTCATTATAATGGATCGCCGTAACCAATTTCCGGATTCACTGCAATCGATATTGTCAACAATGTCAAAACAATCATTTCAACTGCGGACTAGTAAGCGTTCCGGTGAAATAAAGGCGCACTATTATAATACAATTCACCATGACAGACTATATGACTTGCTTCATCATAGTGTTTACGGTTATATTCAAATGCTTGTTGAAGAACCATACACATACGGAGGTTATTTGGAATATCCGTTAGAAGAAACCCCTTCCATATTGTCAATGATGGAAGGTACGCTTATGACAGTGGAGGAAGATTCGACTTTATATCCAATCATGAAAGCGCAATTTACAACGTTATTCAATGTTGTTTTGAAAGGCGACAATAAAAATGTAGTTTTCGATGAAAATGGCGTATTGCTCTCCGAATACCAAGAAGTATGGAGAAAACTAGCCGACAGCGAGAAGGCAACTCCGCTTACTTATGTTATGAAACCGATTGTCGAAGAAATGGAGGCTTCAAACTGGCGATCATCTAAAACATGGGACAGGACTTCCTATTATGCTGTAGAAGAGGCGCTAGTTTTATATAAAGAAGGGCAGTTGGAGCGTTTCATGAACGAAGATTAACAATTTCAAAGCAGTGTAGCCTCGTATCCAAATAGGATAGGGGCTTCAGCTTGTTGACAAACGCTCGATTCTGCAAAGGGTTCGATTTTCCGTATACGCCACTTTGCGGAAATTAAGGCACTGTGGATGTCGCGCACCTATACTGCCTTCCACATGGCAAGCGTTTTCAAGCCAAGCTGCGCAAACAATTATTTCATAACTGCAGTCTGAAGCCTCTTCAAAATAGGATAGGGGCTTTTATTTTACTTATTGGAGCGAGTATCGCTATATGTTAAAATATTGGAAAGTATTAAAAATCGGGGGATTCTATGAAAAAACAATCTATTTTATATGGCGTCATTTTGTTTGTCTTTACTTTATTAATCATCAACGATTTTTTCCCGAAAATGTCCTTTTTCAATATTTTGCCCAAATGGGCGATGATCCTATGTTTGGTCTTCTTAATTGTAGTAGCTGGTATTACTGAGAAGTATATGGATCATCCAGTTCATATATCGGGTATTTTCATTACCCTTTATCTATTGTCGCTCATTATCGTCCTAACCTTATTAGGAGGCAAATCCGTTGTCGGAATTACATTAAAAAGTCCTATTCTTTGGATCGTAGTCCTTATTTCTATAGTAGAAGCGAAGCGCTCAAAAGAAAAGAGAGTCGCTGCAAAGGAATGATTCGGCTTTATCGCCTACGACATGTAAAAAATTGGTTTATTTTACAATAAAAAAGGACCTAATTTGGGTCCCTTTTTTGGTTCATTTATTATACCGCATCATTCACAACATGAACGATGACGAGGTTACATCAAAGTATTAATGGATAATTAACTTTTTATTTTCAATATAACTCTCATAAAGATTGTTAACGTGGGAATCAATTTTTTTACCCCATTCTTCGACTTCCTCATTAGAGGATGGCTCACCGAATTTTGTTTTTATATAGGCTTGGAAGTATTCAACTCTCTCTAAAATAGTTGAAGCCCACATATCGAAATATTCCTCATTAGTTAGACCTAATGCATCTGCTTCTTTTGCATTGAAATTTTCCATTTCAACTGATTCAGCATTCGGATACCACGTTTCTTTTAACTCGTTAATATATTCTTTAGTTACTGTAATGCCACTATTCATAGCTTCATCGATGATAATTTCTTGCTTTAAATAATTTTCAATATTTTCTTCGGTAATTGGATACTGTGAAATTATATCCCTTGTAGTTATATCCTTTCCATTTAAGGTTGCAACTATTTTGTCCAAATCGTACTTATTAGAAGCTTGGTCAGAACAAGCTGCCAATAAGAAAATCGCTAATAAACTTAGGAATAAAAATTTTATTTTCAATTCTTTCTACCCCCTTAAATTATTTATTCTCGTTCAGCAAAACTACATGTCAATTGAACAATAAACTTACTATTGATACGTTCTTAGCGAAAGGTAAGTTTCAATGAGTGGAAGCAAACAATTTTCTACTATCATTTTCTTCTATTTCGATGAATTGAAACCAAGACCTCCAAACAAATTCTTTTGCTTCCTATATGTGGAAAGTTTATTTTAAATTAATCAAATTTCAATAATGATAATTAACATAGCCATTGCCTTAAACGATATTTTGGAATAATTGTATCAACTGGATAGTTCAACCAACTGTAGTTTTGCTGTGAAAGGGCTCTTTATGATATAATTATTGATGGCCGTATAGGCAGAATCGATACCAAAAAGATTGGGAGCTGTTTCACATGGGAAAAAAGTTTGAAGTGGGTGAAGAGCTTTCCGGCAAAGTGACTGGCATTCAGCCATATGGGGCATTCGTGGCACTTGACGACGATACACAAGGGCTTGTCCATATTTCTGAAATCACATACGGATTCGTCAAAGATATAAATGAATATTTGTCGGTAGGCGATGAAGTAAAAGTTAAAGTTTTAGATGTCAATGAAGCAGCCGGAAAAATCAGCTTATCTATGAAAGCGCTTTTAGAAGAGCCGGAAGCCTACCAAAAAGTCAACCGTCCTCGAAAGTCGTTGCAAGACCGCGTAAATGAACACGATGCTGAAGGATTCAACTCATTGAAAGACAAGTTGAAAGACTGGATCGATCGGTCGGGGTATCAATAAACAATCGAATACATGTAAAAAGAGAGAACCGCAATTTTATGCTGTTCTCTCAGCTTGTTGACAAACGCTCGCATACTGCGTTGCTCGTCTCGCTCGTCCCTTTATGAACCTAAAGTTCTATTCGGGTCTTCGCTTGACTTCGCGCCTTGTCTGGCAAGTGTTTTCAAGCCAAACTGGGCAAACGCTTATCCTATGACTACAAACCTTAAATAGACTGTAGGCAAAGTGGAAAAATACTTTGCCTACAGTCTGAGAGAACGGCAATTTTATGCTGTTCTCTCTTTTTTTATCGTTACTGGAAGTACTTGTATTACAAAAGACAGCGCTTTCATTTAAATAATGAAGTTATTATTTTTCGCCTTTCATTTTTCGTAGGCGGTATTGTAAATTTTGCCTACTCATGCCTAAAGCTTGTGCTGTCTTCGTTATATTGTCGTTATGCATTTTCATCGCTTTTTGCAAATAGTACTCTTCCGCTTCTCGTAAATATTGGTCAAGCGGCAATAAATCTTTTTGAGGCTGTACGATGAAATCCCCGGCTTGAATCCGCGTATTCGTCATTTCATCAACCTTTAAACGAAAATGAAGCGGTAGCATTTCATATGTAATGCTATTTTGGATCGTTGCCATTGACGAGATTTCATCCAATAAAAACTCCAACTCTCTAATATTTCCAGGCCAATCATAGCTCAAAAAAAGATGTTCTACTTCTTTGCTCACACCTTCCAATGTCGTTCCAAATCTCTTTTTGCGACGTGTCAAATAAGAGTTGATGAACGGCATGATATCCTCTTTACGCTTGCGTAAAGGCGGAATGCGAATCGTGAATGAAGCGAAGAAATAATATAGCTCCTTCATTAACGATCCTTCTGCGATCAGCTCGACTGGATCATCACCAATGCTTGCAATGAAAAGCCGGCCATCCTGCTCCATGTCTTTTAATACACGATACAGCTTTTGCTGCAACGGAAGGGATAATAAATCAATACGTTCACAAAATAACGTGAATGCTTCCAATGTATTTAGATCTTCGCTTAGCCGATCGAACATAGCAGGATCAGAACGGTGGCAATCAAATGAATAATATGGCCTGGCTGGTGACAACTCATTATGTACGCTCTCTGCAATTAAATCCTTTCCAGTTCCGGTTTCACCAATCAAAAGAAGGGGGAGTTTTGCGTGGATTGCCTTTTTCGCCGTCGAAATGACTGTTTTCATTTCATCCGAAACTGCGACGATTTGATTGAACGTTACCGGAACACTATCCTTTCGAAGGGGGTGAAGAACAAATTTTTCCAACGCTGTCACATCACGGGCAATTTCAACTGCGCCGATCAATTCACCATGCAGAAATACAGGATACGTATCGTTTACCGTAGTAATTTCATAGCCTTTCCGATTCCAATACGTTTGTTTAACATTTAATTGCTCCTTGCCACTTTGCAGCACTTTAAGAAGCGTGCTTTCTTCCTGTTCGAAATTGAACAGCTCTAAAATAGTGCGGTCTCCAACTTCATCGAGTTCCAAGCCTTCAATTAGCTTCATCTTTTCATTGTATATGACAGTACGGCCGGATCGGTTAACAGCATGGATGCCGACACCTGCATGATTTACCGCAAATTCATAAAGAGGGAACAAAGATTGCTCTGTACTATCCAACGCTAAACACCGCCGTTTACTTTTTTTAAGGGAAATAAATAAAAATACTTGAAATGTGCAACAATCTCTTGCATTATTATAGGTGGATTAAGAGAAAAAATGCAAATTTATTTTGCGTCATCATATTTTAGGAGGACTAACATGATTCCATACAAACATGAACCATTTACGGATTTCACAAAAGAAGAAAACAAACAAGCATTCCTTGACGCACTTAAAAAAGTTGAGGGCTACTTAGGTCAAGATTATCCATTGATCATCGGTGGAGAGCGCATCATGACTGAAGACAAAATTGTATCGTCAAACCCTGCAAACAAAGAAGAAGTAATCGGACGCGTATCAAAAGCGAGCCGTGACCTTGCAGAAAAGGCGATGAACATCGCAAACGATACATTCGCTACTTGGAAAAAAGTAAAACCTGAATTCCGCGCAGACGTCCTATTCAAAGCAGCTGCAATTATTAGACGTCGCAAACACGAATTCTCTGCACTTCTTACGAAAGAAGCTGGAAAGCCATGGAACGAGGCAGATGCAGATACAGCTGAAGCAATCGACTTCCTTGAGTTCTACGGACGTCAAATGTTGAAATTGAAAGATGGTATTCCTGTGGAAAGCCGCCCAGGTGAATACAACCGTTTTGATTATATTCCACTCGGTGTAGGCGTTGTAATCTCTCCATGGAACTTTGCATTAGCAATCATGGCTGGAACGACTGTCGCTGCATTGGTAACAGGAAACACAGTACTTCTTAAACCAGCTTCAACTACACCAGTTGTTGCTTACAAATTCATCGAAGTGCTTGAAGAAGCAGGTATGCCGGCTGGCGTTGTAAACTACATCCCAGGCTCTGGCTCCGAAGTTGGTGACTATCTTGTAGACCACCCTAAAACACGTTTCATTTCCTTCACAGGTTCACGTGAAGTAGGTTCACGTATTTACGAGCGTGCTGGCAAAGTGAATGAAGGCCAAATCTGGTTGAAACGCGTTATTGCAGAGATGGGCGGTAAAGACACAATCGTAGTTGACAACGAAGCGGATCTTGAATTGGCAGCACAATCCATCGTTAAATCTGCATTTGGCTTCAGCGGGCAAAAATGTTCAGCATGTTCACGCGCAGTTATCCATGAGGATGTATACGATCAAGTGGTTGCACGTGTTGAAGAGCTTACAAAAGGTTTAACATACGGCGATCCAACTGACCCAACAAACTTTGCAGGTCCAGTAATCGACCAAAACTCATTCGATAAAATTATGAGCTATATCGAAATCGGTAAACAAGAAGGACGTCTTGTAGCTGGTGGAGAAGGAGACAGCTCGAAAGGGTACTTCGTAGCTCCAACAGTTTTTGCTGATGTAGCTCCTGATGCACGCATTATGCAAGAAGAAATTTTCGGGCCAGTCGTTGCGATTACAAAAGCGAAAAACTTCGACGAAGCAATCGAAATCGCAAACAACACAGACTACGGCTTGACTGGTGCTGTTATTACAAATAACCGTCACCACATTGAGCAAGCACGTGAAGATTTCCATGTAGGTAACCTATACTTCAACCGCGGCTGCACAGGCGCAATTGTTGGTTACCAACCATTCGGCGGCTTCAACATGTCAGGTACTGACTCAAAAGCAGGCGGTCCGGACTACTTGCAACTTCACATGCAAGGTAAAACAACATCTGAAATGTTTTAATTAGATTGCAACTATCCCCGTTTTAGCGGAGGATGATGGCTGATTAGGGGGATTTATGCTTAGTGCGTCTTATTCGTATGGAATAGCATAAAGTGTCATCAATTTATAGAAGCAGGTTGTAAAGACCTGCTTCTACAACTACATATAGAGGTCAGGGAGGGAAAGCTCATGTCAATCAGTGAGAAAATTATTACTACTACAAATCAGTATGGGGCTAATAACTACCATCCGCTTCCAATTGTTATTTCTGAAGCAGAAGGTGTTTGGGTAAAGGATCCAGAGGGAAACAAATACATGGATATGTTATCGGCGTATTCAGCGGTTAACCAAGGACACCGTCATCCGAAAATCATTCAGGCATTGAAAGATCAAGCAGACAAAGTAACATTAACATCTCGTGCATTCCATAATGATCAATTAGGTCCGTGGTATGAAAAAATTTGCCAACTATCCAATAAAGATATGGCATTGCCTATGAATACAGGTGCGGAAGCGGTCGAAACAGCTGTTAAAGCTGCACGTCGTTGGGCGTATGATGTAAAAGGCGTTGAGAAGGATAAAGCAGAAATTATCGGTTGTGAAGGAAACTTCCATGGCCGTACGATGACAGCTGTATCTCTTTCATCTGAAGAAGAATATAAACGTGGTTTTGGACCTATGCTCCCGGGTATCAAGTTAGTCCCTTACGGAGATTTGAAAGCATTAGAAGAAGCGATTACTCCGAATACAGCGGCTTTCCTTATTGAGCCAATCCAAGGGGAAGCGGGCATTATCATTCCGCCGGCGGGCTATATGAAAGCGGCCTATGAATTATGTAAGAAGCATAATGTTCTATTTATTGCTGATGAAATTCAAGCTGGGCTATGCCGTACTGGTAAGATGTTCGCTTGCGAATGGGAAGGCTTTGAGCCTGATATGTACATATTAGGTAAAGCGCTTGGCGGTGGTGTATTCCCAATTTCCTGCGTTGTAGCGAATAAAGATATATTAGGTGTTTTTAACCCTGGTTCTCACGGTTCAACCTTCGGCGGGAATCCGATGGCATGCGCTGTATCCTTGGCATCTCTTGATGTTTTAACAGAAGAGAAGCTTGCTGAAAAATCTCTCGACCTCGGAAATTATTTTGTAGAAGAATTGAAAAAGATTAATCATCCGTCGATAAAAGAAGTGCGCGGCAGAGGATTATTCATAGGTGTAGAATTAACCGAAGCTGCACGACCTTATTGTGAAAAACTGAAAGAACTTGGATTGCTATGCAAAGAAACCCATGATACTGTAATCCGTTTTGCTCCTCCGTTAATTATTACGAAGGATGAATTGGATTGGGCAGTCGAAAAAATTAAAAAAGTTTTTGCAGGTTGAATAATTAGTGTCCAAAAGTCAATTGGTCTATGTTACAATATGGGCGAAGAAAACATTATAAATCAAAGAGGCGAACACTTAAAATGACTGAAAACCTGAATCTGTTCACGTCTACACAAGTTGTCATCAAAGAAGCACTCGACAAATTAGGCTATGATGAAGGAATGTATGAACTATTAAAAGAACCAATCCGTATGGTAGAAGTTCGAATCCCTGTCCGCATGGACGATGGTAAAGTAAAAGTATTTACTGGCTACCGTGGGCAGCATAACGACGCTGTAGGTCCAACGAAAGGCGGAGTACGCTTCCATCCTGGAGTTACTGCTGACGAAGTGCGTGCACTTTCCATGTGGATGACATTGAAAGCCGGTATCGTTGACTTGCCATATGGCGGTGGTAAAGGCGGAATCATTTGCGATCCACGCGAAATGTCTATGGGAGAATTGGAACGTTTAAGCCGTGGCTATGTACGTGCACTAAGCCAAGTAATGGGACCAACTAAAGATATCCCTGCTCCGGACGTTTTCACAAACGCTCAAATTATGGCATGGATGATGGATGAGTATAGCCGTATTGACGAATTCAACTCACCAGGTTTTATTACTGGAAAGCCAATTGTACTTGGAGGATCTCAAGGCCGTGACCGTGCGACTGCAGAAGGCGTAACGATCATCATCAATGAAGCTGCTAAACGCAAAGGAATTGATATGAAAGGTGCACGTGTTGTTATCCAAGGATTTGGTAACGCAGGAAGCTTCTTGTCTAAGTTCTTGCATGATGCTGGCGCGAAAGTAATCGGTATTTCTGATGCATACGGCGCATTGCACGATCCTGAAGGTTTAGATATCGACTATCTATTGGATCGCCGTGATAGTTTCGGAACAGTAACTACCTTATTCGACAATACAATTTCCAACAAAGAATTGCTTGAATTGGATTGCGATATTTTAGTTCCTGCTGCAATCGAAAACCAAATTACAGAAGAAAATGCCGATAAAATTAAAGCGACAATTGTTGTCGAAGCTGCAAATGGTCCGACAACTTCCGAGGCGACAAAAATTCTTACAGAGCGCGGAATCCTTCTTGTGCCAGACGTGCTTGCAAGTGCGGGCGGCGTAACGGTATCTTATTTTGAGTGGGTTCAAAACAATATGGGATACTACTGGTCAGAAGAAGAAGTACGTGAGAAAATGACGGAAAAAATGGTTGAAGCATTTGAAAATGTTTATAGCGTAGCTACAACACGCAATATTGATATGCGTTTGGCTGCATATATGATCGGTATTCGCAAAACTGCAGAAGCATCTCGCTTCCGTGGTTGGGCGTAATGCAAAAAAAGAAGCATCTCCTATCTACAGGGATGCTTCTTTTTTATCGTACATTTAGCGACTCGCAATTCTATCACTTTCCATGCAAGGATTTGGTCAATGGACTTTAGTGTACATCCTTTAAACTTTAGCCAAGCAAAATTATAGTTTTTCGGCTTCGGTCATCCGATAGCGTTCCCTTTTAGGCTCAGGATTGAAAAGAAGCCAGAGGGAAACGATACCTGCAATCCCAACTATAATATAAATGAAACGTGATACAGAATTGACGTTGCCGCCCGTGAGTTGTGCAACGACGTCAAAATTAAAAAGACCGATGACTCCCCAATTCAATGCACCGATAATTGTAATTGCTAGCGCGACTTTTTGTAAATTGTTCATAACAGCACCTCCTTGAGAATAGGTTTT
Organism: Sporosarcina contaminans; assembly: GCF_042679045.1. NCBI lineage: Bacteria > Bacillati > Bacillota > Bacilli > Caryophanales > Caryophanaceae > Sporosarcina > Sporosarcina contaminans. Next base: position 46,643 of record NZ_JBHTLT010000046.1, read on the forward strand.
CCCACGAAGGAAAGTTCCATACAATCAATGGACATTTCATGTTAGGATAAAAAGAACGATAAGGAGGTCGATCATATGGAACAATTTATATTTCACAATCCGGTAAAGTTGATTTTCGGTAAAGGAGTTTTATCGAAACTGCCTAATGGCCTTGAAAGCTACGGCAATAAAATACTTGTTGTTTATGGGGGCGGAAGCATTAAAAGGAATGGCCTGTATGACGAAGTTATGTCCATCCTGAAAAAGCTTAATAAGGAAATTTATGAATTGGGCGGAGTGGAGCCGAATCCGAGAGTATCTACTGCAAGAAAAGGTGCGGAAATTTGTAAAAAAGAACAAATAGATTTCATTTTGGCAGTTGGTGGCGGATCCGTTATCGATTGTACAAAATTGATCGCTTGTGCAGCTAAGTACGATGGAGATCCATGGGATTTTGTCGTAAAGTCCGCAAAACCGACAGATGCAATCCCATTCGGTACAGTGTTGACGATGGCTGCTACGGGTAGTGAGATGAATGCAGGCTCTGTTATAACGAATGAAGAGACAGAAGAAAAATACGGTTGGGGAAGTCCGTTTAATTTTCCTAAGTTTTCGATTCTTGACCCAACGTACACTTTATCGTTGCCGAAGGATCAAACGATTTACGGCATTGTTGATATGATGTCTCATATATTTGAACAATATTTCCATAGTACGACGAATACTCCACTTCAAGATGAGCTTTGCGAAGGAGCATTAAGGGCAATTATGAAAGATGGCCGAAAATTAGTTAATGACCTCCAAAACTATGAGCTGAGAGAAACGATTTTGTTAGGCGGCACTTGGGGACTTAATGGCTTTTTAGGAATGGGCAATGCAGGTGGAGATTGGGCAACGCACGATATAGAACATGCTGTTTCAGCGGTTTATGACATTCCGCATGCAGGAGGATTGGCGATATTATTCCCTAATTGGATGCGGTATAACGTCAATGTGAACCCTAAGCGATTTGCACGGTTGGCAGTAAATGTCTTTGGTGTCAATGGAGAAGGGAGAACGGTAGAAGAAATCGCGATGGAAGGCATTGACAAGCTGCGGGAGTATTGGACGTCGTTGGGAGCGCCAGTTAAGTTGGCTGATTATGGCATCGATGATTCCAAAATTAGCTTAATGGCGGAAAAAGCGACGGTCAATGGGAAAGTAGGAAAGTTTGCACCGCTATCTAAAAAAGATGTAGAAGCAATATTAACAGCATCATTATAACTTCAAGAAGGCTACCTAAACACTTCCATTCGGTAGCCTTCAACATTTATTTTGGCAGTTTTTTAAATGTCTCTACTGATTTATCGTTTGAGTTTGTGCCTTTCCACGTTCGAATTCCATCATCTTCGTCAAAAGAAATTAATGCTTCTTTAACGCCCCTTTGCTTTAAAATAATCATCATAAGCCGGTCGCGTACATCATCTACGTAAGCGACTGTTTTAGATGGGTCTACCTCTGCGACCACTTCAACGTGAAGGTACTCTCCTTCCTTTAACACTTCAACCTTTTGAATATCCTTTATATCTGGATCTTCTGCAACGATGTGAGCGATATGATTCATCATTTCCTCATCTGTTTCTCCGATAGCGCCTCTCGCGTTTTCCAAAAAGATCCTCCCTACTACATAAAACATCATGATTCCGATTACCATAGAAGCAATTCCTTCAGCGGCGAAAAATCCTGTGAAATGTGCTATTAAGACGGATAGAAATGCTAAAATACCACCTATTGTAGCGACTAAATCTTCCATGAAGACTAATTTCGTCGCAGGCTTTGCTCGGTTTAAATGGGTGAGACTAAATAAAAAAGCTCGTAACCCTTTATAATTCTCCCCTGAATCCCTAGAAATCTCCTTTGATGCTTTTAACAGGACGGAGAACTCCAAAAGAGTTGCAACTCCTAAAACAGATAAATTAATAAGAAGCCCCTTCGTTTCAGTTGGATTCATTATATGGCTCCAACCTTCTTTTATTGCTTCGTATGACATAATCGCAACGACGATGACTGCACCTAAACAGACTAAATTAACTACTCTCCCAAAGCCATTTGGATATTGCGGGGTAGGTGCTTTTTTTGATAGTGCAGATCCGATATATACAAAAAACTGGTTTGCAGCGTCTCCTAAAGAGTGCATCGTTTCTGCGAACATGGCGACATTGCCTGTGAAAAAGAAAGCGACTGCCTTAATAATGGCGATCACCGCGTTGACAACACCTGCCAACAAGGATGGTTTGTTACCCTGTTTTAGCAAGCTGAACATTTCATTCATTATAGCGCCTCCAGTTATGGGAATATTTCTATTTCGACTGATTCTATATAAGGAAGTTCAGTCAGTTCGATGAATAAATCTGAAGTGGATTTTTTAGGAAGAGCTTGTAATCGAAAGTCTACCTCATACATAACAGGATTTTTAATCATTTGACGAATTCGCATATTTTCCACTTTCATATTGACGGAATTTAAATGCTCGATAAGATCATTTATTTTCCGTTTGTCTGTAATGAATACGATGCATGCAGCTTCTTTTGAGCGGATGCGTTTCGGCCCAAACTTGCCAAGGGCCGGGGCGATTACTTCAATGACGAATAATACACATAGAACTGCGAATGCAGCTTCAATATAAAAGCCGGCGCCTACCGCGATGCCGATACTTGCTGCTCCCCAAATCATCGCAGCTGTCGTTAGCCCTGTTATATTGTCGTTATCTCTTCTTAATATTGCCCCAGCTCCTAAGAATCCAATACCGCTCACAATTTGTGCAGCAAGTCGCAAAGGATCCATTGTCACATTAATATCATCCCTTGCTGGTACTAAGTAAGCCGCTTCTATAGAAACAATTGTAAGCAAGCAGCTGAATGTGGAAATTACCGCACTCGTTTTCAGTCCAATCGGCTTTTTCTTTATTTCCCTCTCTACACCAATAATTAAACTTAAAAACAAAGCGAGAGATAATTTGATTAAAACTTCTGGATACATCGCATAATTTGCTATCCATTCCATTGAAATTCCCCCAATCATCTATAGATGATAAATTAATTGTGATATACTTCGTTATGTTGTCTTTAACCTTAAAAGGTACTAAACTAACGTAATAACGACGGAAAGGGAAGGTGTGATTATTGGAAAAACCCTCTATCCATCCATATATACCAATAATAATTGGTGTGATCTCAGTTGCTTTATCGGCGATCTTTGTTAAGTTATCTACTGCTGACGCCGGTGTAATCGCATTTTATCGGATGCTGTTTACAGTGCTGTTGCTACTTCCAGTATTCTTAATGAAGCATAGACATGAAGTACTGAAGTTCACTAAGAAAGATTGGCTCTTTTCTTCAATAGCCGGAATCTTTTTAGCGTTTCATTTCATCTTATGGTTTGAATCTTTAAACTACACTTCAGTTGCAAGTTCTACCGTACTTGTCACGTTACAACCAATATTCGCTTTCGTAGGAACATACTTCTTTTTCAAAGAAAAAATATCTATGAAAACGATCTTATCCGCAGTTGTAGCAATTAGTGGGAGTGTCATTATTAGTTGGGGAGACTTTCAGTTAAGCGGGGATGCGTTTTACGGTGATATGTTGGCGCTGGCTGGATGCGCGCTCATTACTGCATATCTTCTTTTTGGACAAGAAGTGAGAAAAAGACTTTCTCTTATTACATATACGTTTGTTCTATATTCGATTAGTACTGTCACATTGTTCTTTTATGTACTTATTAAAGGGGAAGCATTTGCTCCTTATTCGCCGTCGAATTGGTTTTGGTTCTTCATGTTAGCTTTAATTCCTAATCTTTTAGGGCACTCATTATTTAACTGGGCAATAAAGTGGGTAAGCACAAATGTTATTTCAATTGCTATTTTATTTGAGCCGGTTGGTGCTGCGATTTTAGCTTATTATATATTCCATGAGACATTAACTGTTTCACAAATAGTAGGCGGAATCATTGTTATATCAGGTATTTTGCTTTATGTAGTAGATGTAAAGAAACTTCGGGAGAAATTATTTTTAAAAAAGACTTGATTTCTTCCGAAGTCATGTTGTATATTAATACATGTCCTTTCCGACAAGTTGAAAACAACAAAATAACTTATGAAATTAAGTTTAAAAAAGTTGTTGACACTTAGCAAAGAGGATGTTATGATGAGTAAGTCGCTGTCGAAAAAAAGACAATGAATGAACCTTGAAAACTGAACAGCAAAACGTCAACAAATAAAGTCTCAAAGCCGACCCCGTCGGCGGAAGAGACAAAACGAATCTTCGGATTCGAAATTGACATCTTAACAAGATGCCAGCAAGAAACTCGAGCTATTCGAATTTCTCATATCTAACTTCTTTCTATTGTAGTCAGAAGTGCTGGCGGCCGAGGTGTAGTGCAGTGGTAGGAGATGAAGGAGAGAAGGAAGGAGCGTGCTTCAGCACGTGACTGACTGATCGAGTGAAATCGACACCCCAATGCGCTGCGCATC
>NZ_JBHTLT010000047.1:0-97676 GCF_042679045.1 Sporosarcina contaminans
CCACCTGTTCTATTTTAGGGACTTATTGGACAGCCTCGGTCTATACAATATTGTTTAGTATTCGCCAGTCAACGGAACTTTCCATTGCTTTTCAACTGGATAATAGCTTCTCATTGAAACAAGGTGTAATGTCAATTCCTCTGGCACTTCTTCTAAACCGTGCAGTTGCAAATCCATTGTTGCTATATGGCGGCCGTTTTTATCCTTTTCGTCCATGATTGAGCCACTGAAGGTTGTAGGGTAGCTTCTGCCTTTACCATCAACAGCAATCCAGTTGCCGAAGTCTGAGTCAAGAGAGTCCATACCGCCTTCCATTTTAATGATGACAGATTTATCCTCGCCGAATAACGGCTTTTTCACACTTTTGACTGTTAAATGTGAGCTTTTATAGTCGAAAGTTACGGGATTCTTTTGGATGTCTTTCGGTTTCATTGTTACAGAGAAATCTGTTAGATCCTTTTTATAGACGCCATCCAGTACAAAGGTAAGTTGGTCTTCATTTTTTGGAACGAATGAATGGATCCAACCGGTGCCACCCGACGTACTCAGGTCCTTGCCTTCACCTTGCAGCATGCCTGCCGCATCTGAATTCTTATCGCCAGCTGTTGAATAAATCACTTTTCCTTCCGCGTTTTCAATATGGTATTTAATTTCGGTACTGTTGCCAAATATTAGGTTATCCACGCTGCTTTTTCCGAACTTTTCCTCGAACTCGCGTTTTGCTTCGTTAAACTTGTTCTGTTCTTCCTTTGTATAAGCTGTTTCGAAATACAATTCCATTGAAGAAGGCGCTGTCTGCAATTTCTTCAAATCGATTTGGACACCATGATGGATGGAGGTTGCATCTTTCAAATCCGCCATTTTTGTTAGTTTGCGGTTTTCATGCAAATCGACAGGAACATCTAATTGCCAGTTGCCCTTTACGCCATTTAGTTCGACAAGATTGAAACGAATTGTCAGCCGCTCTAAATTATCTTCACCACGCAATGAGAATTGAACGAATCCATAATCGCTTCCTTTTCGCCAACCTGTACCAACGCCTAAACCATCCAGTACGTTTCCATTTTGATCAATGGCCATAATATCATTGTTAGAGTCTGCCATGTTCAAATTTGTATCTAGCGTTTTGCCGTCTTTATTCAACACTTTATAAGAAAGCGACACTCTGGAAGAGTCTGCAATAACGTCTTCCACGCGTAACGTCAGCCCTTGGTCCTCGACTTCAAGATCAACCCTTTTCGTCAGTCCGGACTCCGCCGCTATTTGCAAGCCTTCATCGACTTGGTCGGTTGCGAATAGACCGCCAATGAATTGTGCGAAGGCAGGATTGACAGTTGCACCGATGCCAACCGCCATAACGATGCCTGCTGCTACGATCATCACTTTTTTCCAAGGTGCTTTACGCCTTTGTTTGTAAGCCTTCCCATATGGCTCTATTTGATCTAAAACAAGATCAGTGAAATTCTCAGGCAGAGTAGGGGTCTGCAATGTTTCTTTAATAAAGTGCTGTTCCTCTTGAAAAGCATTGACAACTTTTCCACAAGAAGTGCATGACTGCACATGTCCTTTAATTTCCGCCATTTCCTGTTCAGGTAGCAGCTGATCTACAAATTGTGATAGCTTATCCGCCGTTGGACAGTTCATGAAAATATCCTCCTTCACGTTTCACTGTATCTCTCATCTTTTTCTTTGCACGGTGCAATTTATTGCGTACTGTTGATAAAGGAACTTCCATCAATTCGCCGATTTCATCGTAACTCATGTCATTCACATAACGGAGAAGAATAATGAGCCGTTCATCTTCAGGCAAAGTGGCGATGAGCCGTTCCAATTGCCGACTTTTCTCTTTCTTCAAAAACACCAACTCGGGATGGTTCGGATTGACGGACATTTCGTCATCGATTTCAACTTGGACTGTCGCAAACCGCTTTTTCCGAAATTCATCCATGCAATGATTGATGGAGACCCGGTAGAGCCAGCCGGCAAATGAGCCACTCCTATCATATTTATCAAGGTTGCGGTACACTTTGATGAACGCATCTTGAACGAGATCTTGTGCATCTTGCGGATTTTTCGTCATCCGCAAAATCGTCGCATACAGTTGATTTTTATATTTGTTGATAATATGTGCATAGGCTTGTTTATCGCCAGCCAATACTTGCTGGACCCATCGCTGTTCGTCTTCCATGGTGACCTCCTAACTGAAACGGACATGCGCATGTCATTTGTTGTTTCATTTAGTATAACGGGTTGGGATTAAGAAAAATTTCATAGTTAGGAGATTTTGTTGGAAATAAATACGATGTTATTGGATTTTGTCTTATAGTTAGAGGATTGGAAGAGTGAAACAGAGAATTGTGATAGATGATTTTCATGATTGCAGAAGAGGTGAAGAAATGCGTGGAGTGGCTTTTAGGATAAGAAACGCACATGGTAAACCTTTATACGACATTATGAGGAGTATTGCGGATCCATCCTGGTATTGGTCCATAGATCTCGTAGAGTCCTATCAGGTAGAAAATGGTGAACGGACTGTGCCACTTTTTCAGGAAACAATTATGGATGGCCGATCATTCTTAGACCATATTGCCAATACAGCTTCCTATCTCATCTTTGTTGATTTGAAAGCATTCCCTACAAAAGAAAGTATTGTAGAAGTAAAAGTGTTCGAAGATTACATGGGAAGTGATTGTCAATGTTCACTTATTGTGATCGACTCTTCGTATGTATGGATTCTTGCAAAAGATCAACAGCTGATTCATAGTCTCTATGAGCGGGCAAAGACAAACGGTTATACACAAATAGAGTACATTCCCGAAGAAGATGATTTGAATACGATTTTGAATGTGTGGGGCTGAGTCCCGTTGGTATAGAATCTCCGAAGTCATCGATTCAATATGATACACTGGGGAAAAATGCAAAGGACTGAGGATGGATGACAAATTCTTGGCATGAACGGTTTTCTGCAGAAGAATATGTATATGGAAAAGAGCCGAACGCTTTTGTCGTAGAAGCGGCGAAAGACTTACCGAAAGGAAAAGTGCTTTGCATCGCAGAAGGGGAAGGACGCAACGCCGTTTATCTATCTTCCCTCGGCCATGATGTGACAGCGTGGGATTACGCGCAAGCTGGGCTCGATAAGACGCAGCAACTGGCGAATGAAAAGGGTGTAACCGTGGAGACCGAACTGCATGATTTGGCGGATGTGGAATGGAAATCGGAGCAGTGGGATGCGATTGTCCACATTTTCGGCCATTTGCCGCCGGATGTCATGGAAAGAACGATGGCAGGTGTTCAACAGTCGCTGAAAGTAGGCGGCTTTTATGTGAGTGAATTATATACGAAGGAGCAGCTTCGTTATGGTACAGGCGGACCGCGTGATGCGGCAATGCTTGCGAATCCAGCTAACATACTGCAAAAGTTCAATGGCTATTTCATCAAACATTTCTACGTCGGGGAAGTAACCCGTAAAGAGGGACAGCTTCATACAGGACAAGCCCATGTCGTGCAAAGTATTTTTCAAAAGAGAGAGGAAGCGTAAAGATGGATGGACGTAATCGAAGTGATGTGAAGCCGGGATTGAAAGTAGCTGTCATTTTGAAAAAGGACCAGCGTACAGGAGTGAAGACGGAAGGCGTCGTCAAGGATTTATTGACGAACTCGAGCTTCCATCCGCATGGCATTAAAGTTCGGCTTGAAGACGGTCAAGTTGGACGGGTAAGCGATATTTTAGAGTAATCTCGCTTTCGAGAACGCACTCAAAGTGGGAGATTCAGTACCTAAAGATAACGTACGCGCGCAAAAAATATCGAAAGCCGGCGAAGGGGTATCCATTGTCCTTTCGCCGGTTTTCCTATTTACAATAGCTATCTACTCTTTCGCCTTGTTAAGCGGAATGATCAGGTTCAATAGCACAGTCGCCAACGCGCCAACTGTAATGCCCGAAGACAAAATATAGTTCGCCCAATCTGGTACAGTTGCGAGCACTTCTTTCGGTAGAACGGTTACTGCGATTGTTAATAAAATCGGAATGCCGATAACCATCATATTGCGGTCATCTATTTTAATTGGCTGGATAACTTTCATGCCGTTTGTAACGATTGCAACGCATACGATACCAAAGATGCCGTTAATGACAGGCTCTGGGATGCAAGTGATTGCGGTTGATAGTTTTGGAATGAGCCCAAGGCAGACTAAAATGCCGCCACTTACCATAATGACTGTTCGGCTTGCTACACCGGTAATGGCAAGTAGCCCCGCGTTGGATGAATAGCCCGTCATCGGCGTGCTGCCGACTAATGCGCCTGCGAAACAGCCTAGTCCTTCACCGACGGAAGCGCGATTCAGCCGTTTTTCATCCAACTCTTCTCCCGTGACGGAAGAAACGACAAACCAAGTACCAGTCGTTTCAATTAAGATAATCAAATAGACGAAAATCATAGAAATAATCGCGCCTAAGTCAAATATCGGCTTTCCAAAAGGGAGTAGTGATGGCAATGAAAACCATGCCGCTTCCTTTACCGGATTAAAGTCGACTGTGCCGAAGAAGCTTGCTGTAATTATGCCGCCTAAAATGGCAAGCAACACTGAAACGAGGCGAAAAAACGTGCCTAATCCTCCTAATCTGCGTCCTAACAACATACAGATGATGACGATCGCTGCGGAAACGGAGGCAACGATAATGTTTTCACCGATATTTCCTTCCGCAAGAAAGATATTGTTCAATCCGACAGGCATAAGTGCAATACCAACGATAATAATAACTGTCCCACCGACTAAAGGCGGAATTATTTTTCTCACTGCCTTTGTAAACCATTTTAACGGATAGCCGATGAAAGCGATCAAAATCGCCCCGGGTATCAAGCTCCCTGCAATGGCCCCAAGCCCCAATTTGCCTCCGATAGCAGCGATAGCACCAATCGGCACATAAGATGGACCTTGTACGACAGGCATTTTAATGCCAGCACCTGTTTGAATTAACGTTGCAATACCTGTCGCTAAAAAGCACATTTGAACAAAAAACGCTGTATTTTCCAGCGTTAAGGACAGCAAGCCTGCGATGATAATTGGTGCTATGTAAAGATCCATTGCAAGTACATGCTGCAATCCTAAGATGAAAGCTTTCGGTGCACGCACTTTATCGTTTACGCCAATGATGATTCCGTTCTCCTCATGTTTCTCCAAACTATTTTCCCCGCTTCCACGTTATTTGGCTTATTTTCAATTGAATTATAGTGTAAAAATGTCTTTTTGTACATATAAACCGAACAATAAATTACAACTATATTAAATTCGTTCGTATTTTATGTTGACGAATGGCTTGTATAGTGAGTAAACTAAACATATGAAAAAGTAGACGGGAGGAAATAGGATCATGATGGAAGATACAGTATTGTTGGAGGACTGGATCGTTGCATGCCGTTCAGAAGATGTGAAAGAGAAACCGATCCAAGTCGTTTTAATGGGAGAGCGGCTTGCGATTTTCCGCAACAGCAAAGGCGTACATGCATTTAAAGATTTGTGCATCCATCGTGGGGCAGCTTTATCTTTAGGAGAGGTGAAAAATGATTGTCTCGTATGCCCGTACCATGCATGGGAATACGATGATCAAGGTGCATGCGTGCATATCCCACAATTGCCTGAAGGACGGGCAATCCCGAAAAAGGCGAAAGCAATCTCGTATAGCTGCGTTGAAAAATATGGTTTCATCTGGGTGAATTTTGCAGGGAATGAACCCGCGTTTTTCGACTATAAACCGATGGCGGATGACAGCTATCATAACGTCATTTGGGGTCCGCAAGAAGTCGTAGCAAAACCACCGCGGATTGTTGAGAACTTTCTTGATGTCGGACACCTATCTGTTGTGCATGTCGGAGCCCTAGGTACAGAAACTCATCGTGAAGTAGTGGATTACAAGGTACATAAGGAAGGAGACCGGATTTATTCTGATGAAATCGCCATCTTCCAACCAGATCCAGATGGCTCAGGCATCCCGAAATATGTTTACTATACGTATGAAATCCACCGTCCGTTCACAGTTAGCTTTACGAAAAGGGATAAGGAAAATAATACGCTCATGACGATTTTATTGACCGTTCGTCCAATTGACGAGGAGCGTTCGGTAGCTTATGGCATTTTGTCCTTCAACTATGAAACAGGGCTTTCAGATGAAGCGATTATCCAATTCCAAGATGACATTTTTGCACAGGACAAGCCAGTTGTTGAAAATCAAAAACCGGAAGAGCTGCCGCTTGATTTGCAAGTGGAGCTATCTCTCGTTTGTGATCGGATGAGCATTGCGTATAGACAATATTTGAAGGAATTAGGCGTTACGTTAGGAACTGCATAATGGGGAGATGCCGGATAGAAAGTAGGTCTATCCGGCATTTTTTATTCCACTAATTGTCATCTGTTAGAATAGATTTACTTTTTAGAATCCGTTTGCTACATTAAAATTCAATCAAATAAAAGGGGGAATGTGAAGTGGGGGCACTCATACAACGAGTTGGGACAAACTATATCCCTGTGGAGGATCCGCAGAAATCATCAAGATGGTATCAAGAGATAATAGGGGCTGTTGAAAAATACAGCGATCATGAAAAAGCAATAATCGATTTGGCAAACCAAAGTTTTTTCTTAGTCAAAGCGCAATCAGGAGAGCGTGCTAACTTTTTCAATCATCGAGGGTTCGAGCATTTTTGTATGACGTTTGAAGTGGATGGAATCGAGAAACTTCGAGAACTGCATGCCTATTTACAAGAAAAAGAAGTGATGGTCGGAAATATCGAAGATCGAGGACATCAGGGAAACAATTTTATTTTTATAGATGTCGATGGGAATAAGTTTGATGTATGGAGTGAGCTGAGTCCAGATTTTAAAGAGAGGTACGGGATCAATTAAAAGAAATAAAAACTACGATACAAATGAAACTGATGTAGGGTAGTTTGGGACTGTTCTACATCAGTTTAAAAATTATTTTGATCAAAAACAACTTTAATAGGATGGTCAATAAATTTAAAAAAGGGTATATAAATACCTGCCACGGAAACTGAAACGATTGTAAAGCCAACTAAGAGATACAATGGACGTACACCCCATAATTCACTAATGATTCCACCTGCAAGTATGCCAAGCAGCATAGATGTCCGAATGATCGCAAGTCGAACGGATGATACTTTCCCCATCATTTGATTTGGGATGACCTGTTGGCAGATTGATAAATTATGAATACTGAAAATGGCCATTGCGATTCCTGCAGTCATTTCGATGAAAATCGCAAAAGAAAGCATTTTCGTAAGTCCTAAGGCAATATAAGTACTTCCTCCAATGACGAGAGCGCCTAACATTAATTTTCTGCGGCCCATTTTTGAAAATTTGCCTATAATTATTGATCCGATCACATAGCCACAAGGGAAACTTGCCATGAAAATCCCATATTCTTGATAATCCCCTTTTAATACTTCCGTAATATAAGGGAGCGTAATGACCATAGTGGCGCCAACTCCAAATTGAACAACAGCGAGAAAGAAACTGAGCCATACAATAATTTGTTGTCGAAAGAAATATCGGATCCCATTTTGAAACTGGGATAGCCAAGTCTTCCGGACCGTTAGCTCTAATTTTTTCTCACTCACAAATAATAGTGTGAAGCCGCTCATCGTTAACAATATGCAGACAGTTGCCAAGGTTGGGCGCACGCCAATCAATTCAATAAAGCTGCCTCCTAAAACAGGAGCTAAGAAAAGCATAAGCCTTGTCGTTCCATCAAGATAAGCATTTGCAGAAGGAAGTTGATCCTTTTCGACAATAGTTGGCGTGATGGCTTGACTAGCAGGAACATAAAGCGGTGTTATAAGCCCAATAACGATTTGTAATAGATAAATAAGCCATATTTCAATTGTACCGAATGATAGAATTGCGAGAGGCAAGAGGAAGACAGCCGCCCTCGTCCACTGAGAAAATACCATAATCCACTTTCTGCTCCATTTGTCGATAAAAGGGCCGCTAATAAGCTGCAATAGTATCGATGGAATATAGTAGAGCAGCCACATGCTTCCTAATGCCATTTTGGAGCCGGTCAACTCGTATACTAAAACTGTGTTGCAAAACGTCCCGAAGGCTCCGCCCAATTCGGAAACTGCACTTCCTATCCATAAAGATACAAAGCTTTTACATTTCAACACAGGATTGCGATGCATAATTTTGCTCATTGTTTTAAGTAAAGCTGTAGCTCTTTCGATAAGGAAGTGACGGAGTTTTCCTTTATTGTATACTTTGATGTTTTGATTCCGACAAGGGAAGCAGCACGCAATATTTTTAAATGATGGTGGGCAGTTGATTTACCAAGATCCAGCCGTTCAGAAATCTCTTTAAGTGTGTAATCATCTTCGGATAATAGCTTTACCATTCGAAGTCTGACTTCATCCCCCAATGCCTTGAATTTTTGAATTAACAAGTAGTCAGGGAGATATGGATCATTAGGGTAAATATTATAATTCGGAATAGGATAATAAAAAACTTTCGTCCCCTCTATATCAGAAACGATTGTCCAAGGACGATATGTCATTTGAGGTATGAATAGAACTCGATAAACACCTGGCTCCGGAATGTACTCCGAGCCATTTGTAGCCCAAGCAACAAATTCCTCCGCATTCATTTTTACCGCCATTGTTCTTTTTTCTAAAAGATCTCGCTCAATGATTTCAAATAGTTCCTCAGACTGTGGAAAAATAACGAGGTTGTACCATAATGTGATCACATCGCATAGATGTTTTTTCAATTGCTGCTTATCCACATGAAAAATAAACTCAATATAACTCGGGAAGAAAGGATTGTCTTTAGTAGCTTTTTGTAAGGCATTCATTGCATGCAGATCGCCTTTGGATGCTTGTCTTCTTATTTTCTGCAATTTATTTCCTATGTAAGGCAAGCAATTGTAGCATAACTCTTCCGCTGATAATTGTTGAATAAACTCTGTAAATTGTTCTAAGGTACTACCGTTAAACATATGCAAGAGCTGAAGTAAGCTTTTCCACGTATTATTCTTCTCTACGTAATCTAGTTCATTTTTTAACTCTCCCGGCATTTCACTTATGATTTTCTCAAATTCTTTTTCTTTCTCTAAAGTATCTAAGAGAGGGATATTCGTAATTGCTGCGATTCCTAAAGCACTTTCCCAAAGCAAAGAGTGTTCAAATTCAATTTGGTAAGACTCTCTTTTTTTACCGGTGATTGATAAAGTATTCAAAATGAGTTCATCTCCTTTCTTTCAGACAAGTATAACGATTAAATTTTGATAGTTCAACTACTTTCGAATGAGTTGTTCAATATAAATGGAATTAATAAATATTTCCAACATGCTGTATAATGGTTTTATACATCAAAGCGGGAGGAAATGAGATGCGTAATTTCTGGAATGGCTTTATGGTATTCATCATCATGGCATTGCTTTTGCCTTTCGTCGGGTTCGGGATGCTGATTCTTTATTTTAGTGGATTGGAATTTTTTATTCCGTTAATCGGTGCGGCATATTTATCTTTGGGTGCTTTTGTCGTGATGGCTTATTTTGATTTGCACCGATTTAAGAGGTTTTTCATTATGGGGGCATCTGCCGTTCTATTCATTTCACTTATTTTTGCAGTGCCGGGGGTTTATGACCGGTCGAAAATGGTTGTTAGAGACGGCTCTGTCGATTTATATGAGTACAGTCCATTCGTAGAGAGGACGAAAGCCGTTTCGCTCGATCGACCAGCTTCCTTTCAAATTGAAGAGGATTTGCCTGTAATTGACGGTGCGACTGCGCTTTATCCGATTTACTCGGCATTTGCTCAAGCGGTTTACCCTGAAAAAGAGTATGATCCGTACAATAGCGAAGTGATGTCAAACCGGACTGGCCAAGCTTATACGAATTTGCTTAACGGCAAGGCGGATCTCATTTTCGTTTTGAGACCATCGAAAGCGCAGTTGGAGCAAGCGGAGCGTGCCGGTAAGGAACTAAAGCTGACCCCAATCGGGAAAGAGGCATTCGTCTTTTTTGTTCATGCGAAAAATCCTGTGAAAAGCTTGACGGAGGATGAAATTAAAGGGATTTATTCTGGAGAAATTACGAACTGGAAGGACGTCGGCGGAAAAAATGATTCGATTCGTGCATTCCAACGTCCTGAAAATAGCGGCAGTCAAACTGCACTCCAGCAATTTATGGGTTCTGTGCCGATTATGGATCCGCCGACTGAAGATATTGCTTCCCTTATGGGGACGATTGTCGATCAAGTTTCCGATTATAAAAATCATAAAAATGCGATTGGTTATACGTTCAGATATTATTCAACGCAAATGGTTACGAACAATAAAATTCGCTTATTAGGTGTAAACGGTGTTGAACCGACTGTTGACACAATCCGGTCAGGAGAATATCCAATTTCAAATGAATTTTATGCAGTTACGGCAGGAACCGACAATCCGCATGTCGAAGCGTTTATAGAGTGGATGCTGTCGGATGAAGGTCAGGAAATTGTCGAGAAGACAGGATATGTGCCAATCCGGTAGCGAGGATGAAAGGATGCGGGGTGTGTAATGGCAAATGTTTTGGAGGCTATTCAAGTTAGCAAGGATATAGATGGACGTTCAATCTTGCAAAATATATCATTCCAATGTTCAAATGACACAAGGTTATTAATCCGCGGGAAAAATGGTTCCGGCAAAAGTACATTGCTTAAGCTTTTGGCTGGCATTATAAAACCTTCGAGCGGAAAAATAGCTGGCAGTGCTCAAAAAGTTGGTTACGTGCCTGAGCATTTTCCGGAAGGCTTGCGGTTTCGATTAAAGGAATATTTATTATTGACTTCATCATTCCAAGCAGGATCAAAAGAAATCATTGAAGGCGAACTATCGAATTACATTCAGATGTTTGGCATAGAGCCATTTTTGCAAACTCCGTTGAAAGCTTGCTCGAAGGGAACAAGGCAAAAGGCTGGTATCATTCAAGCTCTTTTAATGAAGCCCGATGTTTTATTATTGGATGAACCACTGACAGGGTTAGATATAGAATCTCAACAAATTCTTGTGAAATTATTGGAGGGATTCGATATTCCTATCATCTTCACTTCCCACGAAGATGAATTACTGATGCATTTGGCGAAGGAAGTATTACATATTGGCACTGGGGAAGTGACACCTTATTTTATACATGCAGCTCCGAAAAAACGGATTAAAGTAGAATATAGTAGCAAGGAAGTCTTTAAGGACTTTCCTGTTAATGAAATACAATATGAAGGAAGTGAAGCTATCTTTATTGTAGATGGAGAAACGAGCGATCAGATTTTAATAGAACTGTTGCAGAAGAACTGTTCAATAGTAGATGTGAGGGAGATAGAGTAATGGCTTGGAAGTTTATTCAATATCAATTCATTAGCTATATTCGTTCGCTCACGTTCATACCGCCGCTCACGGTATTCATTGGCTGGATCATTCTTTTCTATACGTATACCGGCGTTCCAATCATGAGCAGCTATGCTGTAACTTGTGTATCTTTATATTTAATTATGACGTGGGTTGCGATGAGCGTTTTTTCATTGGAAGAGGATGGCGAAAAAAACTTACTGTTTGTCCAACTGCCTAACAAAGTACAATATTTGTTGGGTAAGTGGATTGTTTGTGTATTGATTGCATCATTTTTGGGATTGTATGCCATTGTTTATCCGCTGGCAATAAATAGCTTTATAGAGTCTGCCGATTTTACATATATAAGTATCGCGATTTATGGTCATCTTTTTTTCGCTGTTTTCGGTATTTTCATCGGTTCGTTTTTTTCAAATACAAAGGTGGAATCCAAAAGATTCGCATGGTTGTCAGCAATGTTAGTGATCGCTATTTCGATTGCGCAAGAGGGCATTATTGAGAAAGCGATAGTCTTCAAATGGATCTTGCTTCCTTTTCCTCCGGTTGCTCAAGTTCTTCGTTATTTTTCAGATGAAGCATTCCATATTGGCAAAGACTTTTGGATGAGTGCTGCTTGGGTTGTTTGTTATTCTTTAATTAGCGGTTTTGTGATTATGAGGATATTTATGCGGCGGGAGCAATATTGAAGGGCTATGGCAAGGTCATTACATAGAGGAGGCATGGTTCATGTGTTTGTTTTATGGCAAGCTTCAATGATCATTTCTTTTTTATCGTTCTTTTTTGGTTTATTCACAAGATCGAAAACTGCTTTGCTTATTAGTTTCGTTACATTTTTACCGATCGGCTATTACTTTTTTGGCGCGAACAATGCGTTTAAGCTTATTGCATTGTTGGCGTTTGTGCCGTTATTGATCATCTATTTATTTTACCGCCATGAAAAAAGGAGTGCAGCGTCATGAATCTTGTAGAAACTTTGGGAATTGACCATCCGATGATCCAAGCCCCCATGGCAGGTGTTACAACACCAGAGTTTGTGGCAGTATCATCGAACGCAGGTTTATTGGGATCGGTTGGAGCGGGTTATTTAGGGGCGGATGCGACGCAGGCATTTGTTTTGCAAGTGAGAGAGTTGACGGATAAGCCATTTGCCGTTAATTTATTCGTGCCTGAACATACGAAAGTCGATCAGGAGCAGCTTCGAAAAGCATATACTGCGTTACAGCCGGTTGGCGAGCGATTAGGTATGCCTTTTTGGAAAGCGCCGTTATCAGAATCTGAATTTGACGAACAAGTGGATGTACTGATCGAGGAAGGTGTGCCGGTTTGCTCATTTACATTCGGCATTCCGGACGGCCAGACAATCCGAAAGCTAAAGGAAGCAGGTGTTTTCTTGATTGGCACTGCAACGACGAAGGAAGAAGCGAAAGCGGTGGAAGCGTCCGGGATGAATGCGGTTGTTGCTCAAGGGAGCGAGGCGGGTGGACATCGGGGTTCATTTATAGGAGAGGAATATGTGCCACTCCATGAATTGATAGCTGATACAGTTGAAGCAGTTAAAATACCGGTCATCGCGGCAGGAGGAATCGCGAATAAAGAACAGATGGATGAAGCTATGAAATTAGGTGCACAAGCCGTACAAATCGGAACGGCCTTGTTAGCAACAGAAGAAAGCGGCGCCCATCCTCTGTATAAGGAAGCCGTTTTATCAGCAAAGCTTGGCTGTACGCAATTGACGAAGGCGTTTTCTGGGAAATCAGCGAGAGGCATCCGGAACACATTCATGGATATGATGGCAAGTGCTCCAATCGCCCCTTATCCGTACCAAAATGATTTAACAAAAAGAGTGAGAAGTGAAGCGGCAAGATTAGGGAAACCGGAATTCATGTCACTTTGGGCAGGGGAGCAAGTGCATGAAACGGAAAGCGGCTCGGTCGTTGAAGTCGTTAGGCGATTTGTAAAATGAATGGGGAGCATACGAACAGGCAACGTTCGTATGCTTTTTTGATGTTTGTGAGGCGTTCGATTGGGAGAAAGGGATGAAAGGGCGAATCGGTAGTAAACTCTCCCGAATCGGTAGTATCACCAAGAATAGCCTGGCAGAAAGCAAAAGGTGCCTGACGTTGGCCACCCTTTACTCTCCAAGCCCACTCACATATACCACGGCAATGTATATTCCATTTTCTTGCCTTTTCCTTTCTTTTGCTTTGAAACTTTCCATATGCCGTCTTCTTTTTTCACTTGAAAAAGCATGTTTGTGCCATCTGATTTTTTGAAAAGGATCAGTCCTTCATCACCTTTGATGTAGGTGACGGGGCTGATGACATTTTTGTACGGTGGTTTAATTTCCGGATTCAAGATCGTCATCGCAATTTCTTCTGCGATGTCAGCTAGCGTTCGGTATTCGTTATGTTGCTGTGCTTTGTATTGCAGCTGCGGCAAATCGTATCGTTCAAATGGCAATAAATTCAGATGAAATGTATGACTAATGTCGATAATGACTTCATCGTAAAAGGCGTCTTTCTGTTTTTCTTCTTCATCCCCTTCATGAGAGAAGCTAAGTGTTACGATCCCCCCAGAATTTACGTCGAAACGAATTGTTTCAACTCCGTAAGGGGGATTGAGAGGCCCTTCAAATGTATTCACTTGCACTTCTACAGTGAATTGAAAACCGCCATCAGATTCACGTTTTATATTCAAAATTTCAGTATCATACAAAGCAAATGATTTTGGGTAGCCATAGTACTCTGTAATGGCTTTTGAAATATAAGGGCTGAGTGCAGTGAGCAATGTATCTTGAAGAGTTTTTTCCGGTATCGCCTTTTGGTTGGCCTCTGTAGACGGAGGAAGGGCTGTACATATAATGAATAGGAACATGACGAAAAGTAGCTTTTTCACCTAAAAACCTCCTATCTGTTGTTAGTAGTAGGATGTGCTGTGGCGAACAAACGATACATTCGGTTAGTCGAAAAAATTGATTCTTAAATTGACCCAATTGCGCTATAATTGTTGAAAGTGAGGAAGAAAGTTTGGTGGAGTATATGAAAAAATATTTCGGAGAGATTGGATTGATGCTTACCGCCATTATTTGGGGCAGCGGCTTTGTCGGCAGTGCTGTCGCATTGGAATCGTATTCGCCTTATCAAATTTTAGCGGGGCGTTTTTTAATTGGTGCCGTTTTGCTATGTATCGTTTTTCATAGAAAGTTAAAAAGTATACATAAATCTACGTTAATGAAAGGGACGGTTTTAGGTGTCTTTCTTTACATTGCATTTGCGCTGCAAACAGTCGGTATACAATTTACAACACCATCGAAAAATGCCTTTTTGACTGCAGTAAATGTTGTGATCGTCCCATTTATTGCATTCGTTCTTTATAAGAGAAAATTGGATTGGTTTGAAGTGATTGGCGCGATACTTGCGATTGTAGGCGTAGCCGTTTTGTCTTTGCAGCTATCCGCAGAAATCAATATTGGCGATTTTCTTTCTTTTTGTTGCGCCATTGCATTTGCATTTCATATTTTTTATACTGCGCAATTTGTAAAACAGGAAGATCCGGTCGTGTTGACACTCATTCAAATGGCTGCCGCAACACTGATTGGCTTCATTGTCGTTTTATGTTTAGGTGAAACTTCTTTCAGCACGCAGACTGAAGGTCTTGCTTCGTTGCTCTACTTAGGTATTTTTTCAACAACAATCGCTTTTTTATTGCAGACAGTTGCTCAGAAATTTATTTCGGAGACGAAAGCTGCAATTATCCTTTCTACGGAATCCTTTTGGGGCATGGCGTTCTCTGTCATTATTTTAAGTGAAGTTCTTACCGTTAAGATGGTGATTGGCGCCATTTTAATACTATCCGCAATCATTTTATCGGAAACGAAATTGAGTTTTTTGCAAAAGAAGAAACGCGTGTATTTAGAGTAGAAATAGGGGTGAAACAATGTTTTCTTCTGAAGAAAGAGCAGATTATTTCAAGAAAATCATTGAGAAATTAAAGTCTTGTAATTTGGTTGAAGGAGTAGTGCAATTAGGCTCCGGAGTGAATGGATACAACGACGAGTTTTCCGACATTGACTTGATGGTGTCAACTTATAAGACGGAAAATGTGGAAGCTGCAAAACAAGCAGTTCTCATAGTTCTCGAAGAGTTCAATCCGGTCTATATAAAAGAAAAGCAATTTAATAAAAATATATATCTTTTCATTGCATTCATGGAAAACTCTTTAGAATTCAATATTTCAATTCTGCCAAGTGAGCTATTGAATGTAAAATCTCCTTTATGGAAAGTCGTCGTAGATAAAACTGGAGTGGTATCTCAGAAGATGCATACTGAAAATGAGATTTTTCAAAATCACCCAGACAAATACGGAGTGACGTCTGACATCGCATTTGAGTTCGTTTATTGTGCATTAAATATGGACAAAGAGTTGAGGAGAAATAATTTCATTTATGCACTTAAAATGCTTGAGAATATGAGGGCATACCTTTTGTTGGCTCAAGCAAAAAATGAAAATAAGAAGCTGCATCAATTCAAATCGTATGATACATTGGATCCTTCTTTTATCTCAACTTATCTTTCAACTTATCCAGATGAAATTGCGACAGAAAAATTGATAGCTGCGTCTAGCCGGTTAAAGGGAATTTTTATGGAGATCATCGAGCAAAGCCCCTTTATTACAATTGATCAGAAATTATTTAAAATGCTGAAATAAATGATTGACCTGTCCCTAAGAGGCAGGTTTATAGTGGAAGAAGAAGGAGGGGAGTTATGCTATCGATCGGGAAAACCGCTTATCTTGTCGGGTTGACAACTAAGGCGATCAAGCATTATGAGGAAATCGGACTCGTTCGTCCAGCTTACGTAAGTCCGGAGTCAGGATACCGGTTTTATTCGCAAAAAGAACAGCAACAGCTTATTCGAATACGAACCTTGCGGAACTTCGGAGTATCTCTTTCGGATATTTTGCTTGAGGGGGATGAACAGATGGAATCATTGCTGCTAAAACGGAAGAAGGAAATTGCAGATGAAATTGAAGAGTTGAATGGGAAGATGGAAGGAATCGATCAATTATTAAACGAAGGGGAGAAGAAAATGGAAACACGTATTGTGGAAAGCGAAGGGTTTACAGTGAAAGGGTATGAGGTGAAAGGTCCTGTGTCGGCAATCCCTGCTGAATGGGATCGGTTGAACAAGGTCATTCATGAGGAAGAAGTTATTGCTGAAGAATCATTTGGGGTATGCTTGAGTATGGAAAATGAAATGATCCATTATATTGCGGGACTGAAGGAAGACTTGACAGGCAGTTTTCCGGACACGAAGGAAGTTACCATTCCAGCTGGCAAGTTTATCGTTGCGAAAGTGGAAGGTGGCATTCCGGGAATCCCTGCGACGTATGATGCAATTATTCAAATGGAAGATATTCAGCTTCGCGATTGCTTTGATTTTGAAAGATATGTCCACCCTGTCGGAGCAACGGAAGATATTATTGAGATTTGGATGCCGATTGAGTGAAAGATTTCTGGTCGGGAAATAGCCAACCGAGGATCATGAAAATGATTCCTTTGACAAAGGTAAAGATGGCAAGCCATATCATTGCATGTTTATCCTCCCAAAAGGTAAGTTTTTCATGATAAGGAGTGACGCCTATTTTGGGTATATGATAATGGTCATAATGACTGGCAGCAGCCCACATAAAGATGACAATGCCCAAAACTGAAAAAGTGCACCCGATCCAAAATCTACGTTTTGCAGGAGGGCTTAAATAGATGGCAACAACCATAAACAGCATTGGAATGATCAAGATGAAAAGTATGTAAAGCTTCATGAAAGTTCCTCCTCAATTCATTCTTTAAAGCAATATACGTAACAAAGAGATGCAAGTTTCGAAATATTGGATAATTAGTGGGGTGTGGGGTTCGGATGGAGACACGTATTGAACGAAGAGAGCAATTCACAGTGAAAGGCTATGAAATGAAAGGGGCCGTTACGGAAATTCCGAAGCTATGGGATGAATTGAATGGAAAGATTGCTGAGAAAGGCAAAAGACCTGATGAGTCCTTTGGCATTACATTAGGGATAGAGAATGGAAAGTTCCACTACTTGGCGGGCATTAAAGAGGAATTGGCAAAAGATTTTTCGGATGCAAAGGAACTAACGATTCCGGAAGGGAGATTCATCGTTGCAAAGGTTGAAGGCGATGTAGATGCAATTCCAGCAGCTTTTGATGCATTAATGCGCAATACTGATGTAACACTTAGACATAGTTATGGATTCGAGCGGTATATCCACCCTGAAGGTTCGAAAGAGTATGAAACGGAAGTGTGGGTGGCGATTGAGTAGGTGTAGTAGATCTGGCATTTTGGCCAGATCTCAGACTGTAGACAAAGTATGTTTTTACTTTGTCTACAGTCCTATTAAGGTTTGTAGTCATGAGATAGGTGTTTGCCCAGCTTGGCTTGAAAACGCTTGTCAGACAAGGCGCGAAGTCGAGCGAAGACCCGAATAGAACTTAGGTTCATGAGGGGACGAGCAAGACGAGCAACGCAGTATGCGAGCGTTTGTCAACAAGCTGAGATCTGGCATTTTGGCCAGATCTTTTTCTTTTTCCGTCTTCACCGCTTATTATGAAGAGTTTGTAAGATCATAACAATCGTACGATGAATCCAATTTTCTTTTTAAACGTATAGTAGTAAACTGCATCCGGAGGTTTGTCTTATTAGGGGGTGGCGGATTGAAAGAAATTTACCGAAA
Organism: Sporosarcina contaminans; assembly: GCF_042679045.1. Lineage (NCBI taxonomy): Bacteria > Bacillati > Bacillota > Bacilli > Caryophanales > Caryophanaceae > Sporosarcina > Sporosarcina contaminans. The sequence goes on from NZ_JBHTLT010000047.1 coordinate 18,144, forward strand.
GACATCGATTTTCGGATATATTGTCGGTATCGGTTTGCTCCTATTTGGCATTCTTTATTATTTTATTTGGTTTGAAGGGTTTTCAGTGAATGGTGATGATCTCATTCAAGTTGGAATCAGTGGAGTGTTTATGCTTGGAGCGGGATTTTATTTTAAAAATGTGCATGACAAGTTCGTAGAAGTCGATGCGATCGAAAGCGAATGGAATATGGAGGGCATTGGGGAATTAAATTTGAAACGCGTACCATCCATTTTGCCGAAATTCGTCCATGTCGATCATGACGGGCAGCCATTACTTCAAATCCGGCCAAGTGAAGGCCAGCTTCGTAGAGTGTTTCTCTGTTTTCCGATATTGGAAAAAGGAGCGGTATTTCCGGTGGAGTACGATATTTCTACAATGGATGGTGCACTTTTAGCGACTTTTCGAATTCAAAACAGTGTGAAGCAGTTTACGCTGACGCTGAAAAAACCTGATGGCACAGTTATCGGTACTTACATACAGCATTTAACGAAGTCAGCGATGAAAAACCGTGGGACACTTTATCACGCAGATGGCTCAGTATGGCGGCAACTTGAAGCGAACAATATGGCGGGGGATATCGATATATTGGATGAAGAAGGTAGGAGAACGGCATCCTATCGTTATGGTTTGTTTCCATATGCGGCACATCCTGCGTTTCAAAGTACCGCTCATCACGAGCATGTCAGCTTTGGATCACATATTTCTCTTGAGGAAAAACTGTCTTATATCATGATTTTTTTCTTTTGGTTAGCCGTGTAAAAAGGAAATATGCTCTATAAACATACCTAATATGATCTCAGACTGTAGACAAAGTATCTTGTCACTTTTTTTACAGTCTTTTTAAGGTTGGTAGTCGTGGAATAAGTGTTTGTCAACAAGCCGACGATCTTTTCCTTGTTCACAAGATCATGTTAGGTATGTTGCGATATTAGCTAAACATTCCCATTTATTTCATTAATTTCATTGTTTTCTTGTCCGCGCTTTCAACACTTTTAGATTACACGCTTGCCAGTCCAATGATTATACCTAATCAGTTAAAACTACGCCTGTTATCGGATACCCTTTAGTAGGGGTACTCCTTTTTGGGGAAATTCGATCTTAAAAGGACACCATTTTCCCGATACCACGACAAAAACGTCTCTTTTTCAACAACATTCAATATACATTTTGAATTCACTTCGGACTCTAATTTCTGATGCTCTTCAGGAAAGTCGTTTTCTACAAATAATTTTATATAAGGTAACTTTTCTTGTGCTTTTTGGGAACGCAAATTGTCTATTTTGGCACCGGCGAAGACATAGTTTAGCCCTAATTTAGTGAAAGCAATATATAGTATTTCCGCTTTTGCCAATTGATTATAGCCTTGTCCCCAATACGGATGACCGATCCAAGTGCCGATATGGCAAGTTTTTTTAATTGGGTCAATATCTTTAAGCGTAATGACTCCGATCAGTTGGTTGTCCTCATTTAAGATGCATCTCGAGTACTGATTGCCCTGTTTTTCTTGCTCAAGGATAAATTCAATAAAGCCTCTCGTACCCTCTACTGTCGTTTGTTCATCCGTAAGACCCAAAGCATTTTTCACAAGTGGCGAAGATGATAACTCTGACATTCCCTCCGCAAAGTTTAGCTGGTGGGGAACTAGCGTAATTCTCTTCATTGCAATCTTCCTCTCTACGTCTATATAGACTTTCCTATGCTTACTTTGTCAATTCCCACTTCATCAGATTGCCTTCCTGTCCAATTCTTTTCATTCCCAACCTTTCCAACACTTTCATAGAAGCTATATTATCATGCAAACATTCAGCGTTAACTTTTTTCACTTGCCCGGAAGCGAATGCCCATTCCACAAGTGCACGCGTTGCCTCGGTCGCATACCCTTTATTTTGTGCGTCAGGAATGATGCCGTAGCCAATTTCTACGGTAAATTCTAAAGAAGGTTTCCCTTTAAAACCGATGTCTCCAACAATCTGATTCGTTTCTTTTTCAACTACGAAATAGGGACCCCAGCCCAATAAAGAATCGTCGTTTTGAAGCTCGGCTACATGTGCTTTTATATGATCTCCTATGTTATAAGCGCCAGTTGGAATTGTTGATAAACATTCAGGTGTACAAGCGTTCACTTTCAGTCTATTCGTATGGATAATCATTGAATATTCCCCCAAATAAGTTGATGAGTTCATTATACTTCATATTCGTTGCATATTCTATTGAAGTTTGTGTTGACTCCCACGTTACGTCATACTTTATAGTCAATAGTGAAGGGAGGCGAGGAGCAATGAAAGTGAAGGAAGTGGCGGATTTGACCGGTGTGAGTGTGCGCACGCTCCATCATTATGATGCTATCGGTTTACTCGTTCCGGACGATGTGACGGAGGCGGGCTATCGGGTTTATTCCGATGATAATATGACGACCCTCCAGCAAATCCTATTCTTTCGTGAAGTTGGCTTTCCTTTGAAAAAAATAAAGGAGCTATTGGAGAGTCCATCGTTCAACCGGTTGGAAGCGTTCGAGCTGCAGCGCGATATGCTGCTTGCTAAGCGCCGCCAATTGGACGTAATGATTGAGACGATCGACAAGACGCTTCAATCTGAGAGAGGAGAAATGACAATGACGAACGAAGAGAAATTTAAAGGTTTCGACTTCAGTTCGAACCCATACGAGCAGGAAGCAAGAGAACGGTGGGGAGATGAAGCGGTCGATAAGGCGAACAAAAATGTTGCCCAGTTTGGCGAGAAAGAACAGCAGGAGATGAACCGTATTTATTCTCAACTTGCGGAACTTCGCCACGGCGATCCAACTTCGAAGGAAGCACAAGATGCAATCGGAGAATGGTATACGTTTTTGAATAAAATTGCCCATTACTCACCTGAAGCATTTGCCGGTTTAGGTGAAATGTACGTCGCAGATGAGCGCTTTACGAAAAACATTGACCAGTTCGGGAAAGGGTTATCCGTTTTCATGCGCGATGCAATGAAAGCTTACGCGGAAAGAAACTGAACAATTTTGGCGGGGGAACAGAAATCTGTTTCTCCGCTTTTTTAATGCATCTACTTAATTTGATTCGCGATTGGTCGATTGCAGGGAAATAAATTCAGGAGGAAGCAATAGCAATGTCCTTAACGAAAATGCTGCTTCTTGACAATCAATACTAATATGTATTACTATATACCGGTAGTTAGTGTTACTTAATACCGGTGCTGCAAATGCCTAATATACTGAGTACTAAAAATATAAATGAAATAAAAAAGGAGGACAAAGTGGATAATATTACAGAAATGTTGAAAGGAGTGCTTGAAGGTTGTGTACTTGAGATCATCAGCCGCGGTGAAACTTATGGCTATGAAATCACACAACAACTTCGTGAACTCGGTTTTACGGATGTAGTTGAAGGCACAGTTTATACAATTACTATGCGGCTTGAGAAAAACAATCTGGTCGACATTGAAAGAAAGCCGTCCAACATGGGACCACCAAGAAAATTTTACACACTTAACGCAGCGGGTCGAGAGCAATTAGAAATTTTTTGGAGAAAGTGGGAATTTGTTTCAACCAAAATTAATGAACTCAAAACTAAAATGAAATCGAAAGGGGAAATAATATGAATATTTTTGAGAAGGTTATCGGAAGTCTGGATGACAAGCGGGAATGGAAGGCGATGGAGGCGCGCGCAAAGGCATTACCAAGTGAGTACCGTAACGCTTACAAAGCTATCCAAAAATATATGTGGAATGCTGGCGGACTGAAGGACATGAGCCGTATTTTTGGCGGTATACTTGACCTTTTTGAAGAAGGTGCATCAGCAGGTAAGAAAGTCATTGACCTAACGGGTGAGGATGTGTCCTCCTTCTGCGACGAACTAATGAAAGATACGAAGACTTGGAAGGACAAATATCGTGAGAAGTTGAACGATAAGATTCGTCGTGAATAGATCGAACTCCTCTTAGGCTTTGACTAGTATCGAAACCAAGGACGCAAACTTTAAAACAGCGTTCGGTTATGCTTTGTTTTTATGACATTCTAATTCGTGCCCTTTTGAATGAAAAGACTATTTGCAACGATATTTGGATCGCGTTTGCTTGGTGTGTCGGCATCATGGTAATTGCATACTTCATCGTCAGTCAAGTATTTAAACGCCTGTTAGGGTAAGCATTCTATTTTAGGATTATCCATAAATAGGCTGCTGCAATGAATGAGGAAATTCCGGAAATTCGCGTAATCTGTGTAATGGTGTAGCTCCATCACTTAACCAAAGCGAGGTTTCCGTGCATGTTTAGAAGAGTTGTGGATAATAATAAACTAACGACTTATATTCGAGGGTTATCTTTATTATCTGCATTCTATAATGGGTGCTATTCCGAATTAATAATAAATGTCCAATTTCTTATTTAAAGGTATTGGACTTTTTATATGTATTTTTGGTGCAATAAAATAGGTTCAAACAACTCCTAAAGTGATTGTTTAGCAATTATACGCCTTTCTTAAGTAATTGCCTATGAATTAGCAAAATTCCATATAGACGTTCTCACCAAGTTGGCGTATTGTTGAATAAATGAGAAAACGGGAGTGATTGGAAATGGACGCGAAGGAATTTTGCGAGCGATATGCAGTGGAGCGGAAAGGGACGAATTCGTTGAAGTGGGATGCGTTAAAGGATCGTTTTGGTGATCCGGATTTGCTTGCAGCTTGGGTTGCAGATATGGAATTTAAAGCGCCGGAAGCTGTCTTGGACGCGTTGCAGCAACGAATTGCACATGGCGTGTTCGGTTACTCCTACGTTCCGGACTCCTTTTATGAGGCATTTATTAAATGGGAGAAGGAGCATCACGGCTATACAGTCGAAAAGGAGTGGATCCGCTTTTCAACTGGCGTCGTTACTGCGCTTTATTGGTTCGTCAACGCTTTTACGAAGATAGGCGATGCTGTCATACTATTGACACCCGTTTATTATCCTTTCCATAATGCAGTGAAGGACAATGGCAGGAAATTGGTAACTTGCGAGCTTGTGAATGAAAATGGAAACTATCATATTGACTTTGATGCATTCGAAAAAAGCATAATCGACAATGATGTAAAACTGTTTATCCAATGCTCGCCTCATAATCCAGTCGGCCGTGTCTGGACAGAAAAAGAATTGAAGACGATCCTATCCATTTGCAAAAAACATGATGTCCTTGTCGTTTCTGATGAAATTCACCAAGACCTCGTCATGGAAGGACATCAGCATATCCCTTCGGCAATCGTTGGTGGGGGAGCATTCGCACACAACCTTATCACTGTAACGGCTCCTTCGAAAACGTTTAATTTGGCGGGTCTGCTTACATCGCAAATTATTATCGAGAACGACCAGCTTCGTACACAATTTGATAACTATGTGAAAACAGTGAACCAGACAGAAGTGAATATACTTGGACTGACTGCTGCTGAAGCGGCTTATCGGCATGGGCAGCAATGGCTAGATGGGTTGTTATCTGTTATTGAGCATAATTACAATCATGTAAAGCGACATTTGAATGAACAGGCGCCCAATATACTAATTTCTCCTTTAGAAGGGACGTATTTGATTTGGCTCGATTTAAGGAATGTCATCGATGCAAATCAGACAAAGGAATTCATCCAAGACCGTTGCCGGATTGCTGTCGATTTCGGGGAATGGTTTGGCGAAGAATCGAAAGGTTTCATTCGTTTAAATATGGCGACAGAGCCACGATTTGTAGAGCTTGCCGTTGAAAATATCCTATCCAATTTAGAGGATTTTGCAGTCGTCGGTAAATCATCTGAATAAGCTTTTTAAATAAAGCTATTTGCTTGAGTGGCAAGTGTCTTTTTGACTATTGAAAATCACATTTTTACCCTCTGTTCGGCTGTTGCCAAATGTGTATTAATATAATACGATGAAAACAAAAACGAACGGAGGGGCACGAAATGATGCATGTAATTGTCGGCAGGACGATAGGCAATGACAAGATTATCAAGCGACTAAGAGAACAAGGAGAAGTTGACATTATCGTTATCGATGATGAACATGAAGGACCGCCTATGTATGACGGGGACGTCGTCATTTATTCTTCAAAACAAGCGGAAGCTTTTTTAAAGGATAATAAAGACGTCAAATTCCACTCATACAAATGCCGACACCCGCTCATGAACATAGAGCATTATGAGTTCTAATTTGCAGATTGATTAAGAATTATGCCGCAGCATCCCTTCCTTGTGCGAACAAATTGAAACTTCACCCAACAGTCAAACGTATATATAGATAGAGAGAGTAAGAAATAGCTTCCTAAAACCTAAGACGTAGATGATTTACATCTGTAGACGGTTTAGCTTCCCATAAAGATTGTACATACTTGTAGAGAGAGTAGTTAGGGGTTGAATGAATGGGAAAAACAATCTATATCGTTTTGACGGCAACCGGTACAATGCTATCGAAAGCTATTGGCGTGTACACGAGGATGGACTTGAATCATGCATCGATCGCTTTCGATGAGCAGTTGAACGAGATCTATAGCTTTGGCCGGAAGCAGCCGAACAATCCGTTTAATGGTGGTTTCGTCCGCGAGAATGTTGCTGAGGGAATTTTTCATAATGCAAGCTGTGCAATCTATCGATGTGAGGTTTCCCCCGAAGCGTATGAACGAATCCGAAAAAAAATTATCCAGTTCCAATTAAATCAAGAGAAGTATAAATATAACTTCATCGGTTTGTTTGGTGTCTTACTGAACAAAGAAATTAAAAGAGAGCATGCTTATTTTTGTTCTCAATTTGTAGCGACTGTTATGCAGGAAAGTGAAAAGCACCGTCTTACGAAAACGCCTTGCTTAACGATGCCGCATCATTTGACGACATTGCCTCATTTACAGCCGGTTTATGAAGGCGACTTGCAGACGTATTTAAGGATGACAAGGGGAACAGATACAATTCGTCCAATGCGGATGAGCTTGTTGAAAAGTCTTGCATTCCGTATATTAGCTTGATTGAAAAGCTCCACGATAGGGGGCTTTTTTAATTTCTCAAATTGTTTTGAGATACATTTCCTTTTCGCATTTCGCAACCATTCATGCGATAATGGGTAAAATAAGACATAGAGGATGACAAGATGACGAAAACAATAGATGTGCAAGTAAATGCACAAAGTATCGCTGCTTTTAAAAAAGGTTACCCGCTTATTTTGAAAGATGCAGTTGTTAACCCGGAAGTGCTTCAAGAGGAAGGAAGCTTCATCCGCCTTGTCGACCAGTATAACCATTTCATTGCTAAAGGTTATTATGGCAATCAAAATAAAGGGATTGGCTGGGTTTTAACGCGCAAAGATGAAGCGATCGACTTTGACTTCTTCGAATCAAAAATGGCTGCTGCTTTTGAAAGAAGGAGATCGTTTTTCAAAGATAGCGATACGACTGCCTATCGAGCATTTAACGGAGAGGGCGATGGCATCGGCGGTATGACGATCGACTATTATGACGGATATTATATGGTTAGCTGGTATAGCGAAGGCATTTATTCCATGAAGCATCATGTTTACGGCGTGTTGGACAAGATAACCGATTATAAAGCAATCTACGAGAAGAAACGTTTTGACTCGAAAGGGCAATATATTGAGCAAGATGATTTCGTGAAAGGGACCATAGGTGATTTCCCGATTATTGTGAAGGAAAATGGCATGAACTTCGCTGTAGATTTGAACGACGGTGCGATGACGGGTATTTTTCTCGATCAGCGGGACGTTCGGAAGGCGATTCGTGATCGTTATGCGGAAGGGAAGCATGTGTTAAATACATTTTCCTACACAGGAGCATTTTCAGTCGCTGCAGCGTTAGGCGGCGCGACGAAAACGACGAGCGTTGATTTGGCGAAACGAAGCTTGCCGAAAACAATTGAGCAATTCAGCGTCAACGGAATTGATTACGAAGCACAAGATATTAAAGTGATGGATGTTTTTGATTACTTCCGTTATGCAAAGCGGCATGAATTGAAATTTGACATGGTCATCCTTGACCCACCAAGTTTCGCGCGTTCGAAAAAGCATACATTCAGCACCGCGAAGGATTACCCATCCTTACTGAAAGACACGATCGCGATTACTGAGAAAAAGGGCATCATCGTTGCTTCTACTAACAACGCAACATTCGGCATGAAAAAATTCAAGTCTTTCATTGAAAAAGCATTTACCGAAACAAACACGAAATACAAAATTTTGGAGGAGTCTTCTTTGCCGAAAGACTTCAGAACAAACCGCGACTTCCCAGAGTTCAATTATTTGAAAGTCGTTATTTTGCAGAAGCTATCATAAGAAAGGAAGCCATCTTTGAAATGGAGGTGGCTTTTTGTTCGTTTGATGAAGTTGGAGGTATCATATCGACCGATCGCAACGCAAAATGCTCGCATCACAACGCAGCATAATCCAGCGGCACACCACAACTCCATAGCCTTTTCAACATCAAAAAGTCCAAAAACTGTTTCGGATCATTCGATTCCAAAACAGTTTTCAGCTTATAACTGATTCAGTTCATCGTTCAATTTATTCGCTTGCTGCTTGAAGTACAAGTAAAAGGATAGCCAAATGATTGCGTAGAATACGATGAAGATGCAAAGCATAGTGATGAATCCTTTTATTGTAAACGGCACCCATCCGATGACGAAGGCGGCAATGAAATATAAGACGGTTACGGATAGGAAGTGTAAAGCGGTTTGCACGGGCAATGTCAGTTTTTCATTTTCGAACAGCAAAGGTGTTACTGTGAAAAACCAGCCGCAAAATACGGTACCTAATGCATTTTTAGAAAGTATGGCAGCGTCTAACACATCGTTATTGCCTACGTGGATGACGAGCAAAATCGTCAATAGTGCTAGAAATGAGCCGAAGAAGATTCCTAATATGCTTCTAATGAAAAATGTCTTCATCCATTTTTCCTCCTGTTCATTTTCAATGCATCTTTAATGGCGCTTACGTAAGTTCTCGATACGTATTCCTTCGCGCCTGATTTGAAGTGGACGCATAATGTTCCGTTGAAGGAAGCTTCGAAGCGGCTCAGTTCGTGCAAATTTGCAATGACTGATTTGGACAGTCGAATGAACTTCGTAGATGGCAGTATTTCCTCCAATTCATATAATTTCTCTTTCAAAGAAAAGGACCCTTGCGAGGTGACAGCAACGACTCCTTCTTTTTCCGTATGAAAATAATGAATCTCATCAGGCTTTAAAATATGTTGCATTTCACCATCGCGCCCAACTAAAAACTCGGTCCGTTTTCCTTTCAGAAAATCAACAATTTCCTTTATGGAATCATCCACTTCATTGCAATGGATGGTTACTTTAGGTTCCTCATATAGCTCATCAATGTCGAGTGTAACTTTCATTTTGTGTATCCTCCCCCAGGTTCCTATTAACAGGATACCATTTGAAAGAAGATCTTAGGAGTCTATTTGCAAGATTCAAAGTAACGAGCGAAATCACTATAAGGATCAAAATATAGCCGATCGCTACGAACGTCGTCGTGCCCCATTCCAACTGTCCGTTCCAAACGGCAATGAAAAGTTGATTCATATGATAAAGGGGATTCAAATTAGCGATTACTTGCACAAATTTTGGCATCATGTCAATCGGCATCGCGAAACCGCCTGTAAACAACACGACTTGGAAGATGACGATCGAAAAGACGAGAGCACCATTCATACTTGTGAATAAAGCGTAAATCGCTGACGAAATGATGAGCAATGCAGCATTGAATAACAGGAACACCCCAAATGACAAGACAAAATTGATTGGTTTAAAGGAAAGATCGTAAGCGATCATTCCAATGAAAAATACAAGGAAATAGCCGATACTCGTAATGATAAATGACTTTAAAATGTTGGATAGCAGTAATGTACGTTTCGGGACTGGCGATAAATTAATACGTTTTTCAACTCCGGTCGTCCGATTCATCACTTGATCGAAACCGAAAGCGAAGAAGACGACACCGAATGTAATGAGCAAAATGAATGAAGGTGTGTACGTTTCTGCATAACTGAGATTGCCTGCATAGGTGGCATCCCCGAACAGTTGCCCCATGAACAAGTAGGTAGCTGGTGGAACGATGATCGTGAATACCATATAAAAAATTTCCCGAGTAAACATGAGCAAATCGTACTTTAATTGTGTGAGTAGCATGTCAAGTCCTCCTTATATAGACACTTTTGATAAGTAAAAGTCGTTAATGGATTTATAGCCGGCAGACAAAATCCCTTCCGTCGAATCAAACACTTCATTGATGCCTTCATTCAACAGCATCACTTTATCGCAATACAGCTCAACTTCGTCCATATTATGCGTTGTCAAAATGACCGTGCCGCCTGTTCGCTTGTTGTAGTCAGTTATATACGTCCAAAGCATATTTCGCATATGCGGATCAAGGCCGGTCGTTGGCTCATCTAAAATGAGCAGTTTTGGTTCGGATAAAAAAGCGATTGCCAAACTAACAATTTGCTTCCATCCACCCGATAGTTTATCGAAATACTTTTTTCGATGAGGCTCTAACTTAAAATCTTTTATGATCTGCTCAACGTCCATAGATGAGTTGTAATATGCTTTGAACAGTTTCAGCAGTTCAACTACCTTCAAGGTTTTATAAAACTGCGTCGGTTGCAAAACGGCTGATATGTTTTTCCGTAGATGTTCAATCTGTTGCGTCGATAAAGTGCGCAATTCTGAGCTCAACACCTTCACATCCCCTTCATCATAAGGCTTCAGTGTCATCAATATTTCTAAAAAGGTTGATTTGCCCGCACCATTTTTGCCGATGACCCCAATAATTTCGCCTGCATTCGCATTAAAATTAATTCCTCGTAAAACGATATTTTCCCCATACGCCTTTTGTAAATTATTAACGTGTACAATTTCCATTTCAACATCCCTCCGCCGCTGTTCTTTGTTACTGTTACTATATCCGGATCAGTCGTAGCGGTCTGCCGTTTTTCGATGACCGGCATATTTTTGGATGTCAGTTGCGTAAAAGCGCCAGTCAGATGCATGAGTGGAAAAGGAGATGACAAAGTCATTGTAGAAATACCTTATGGAGAGGGGTGGCACGATAGTTTCATTGCACCCGATAAAACGAAGCAAATTGAGGATCTCTACGAAAAAGAGCATTATTTCACAAGAGAATTATGGAGTGGCTATGTGCACACGATAATTCGATTTTTCGGAAAATAATAGGCTTGCAAGGGAACCACATCGATGAAGAATTCGTCACAGAGAATCATGCAATAGCAATGTACGAACCATTTCTTATATACGAGGAGGGCGGGAAATGATTATTATGATCAACGGCACATTCGGCGTCGGCAAGACGTCGGTAGCAAATGAACTGCTCCGCAAACTAAATGGAGCAATGCTGTTCGACCCGGAAGTGGTCGGGTTTATGCTGCGCCATATTATACCGGCTGATATAAAGTTGGAGAGCGAGAAAACAGGGGATTTTCAAGATTTGAATATGTGGAAGCCGTTGACGGTAGAAGTCGCGAAGCAGTTGCGAAAGACGTATGGTAAGGACTTGATTGTGCCGATGACGATTTATAATAAAGATTATTTTGATGCAATTCATAGCGGATTTATGCAATTCGATTCGGAAACGTACCATTTCTGTCTGACGGCGGATAAGGAAACGATCCATAATCGTCTTCGTGAACGGGGTGAGGAAGAAGGGAATTGGTGCTTTGTGCAAACAGATAAATGTCTTGCAGGGTTTGAAGATCCATCTTTCGGACAATTCATATCGACAGAAGATGTTGGCGTGAGAGAAATTGTAGAATTCATTTGCAAAGAAATCGGAGCAAAGTCCGTATGTTAGGTTTAAATAAAGATGTTGTCGCCTTAATGCCGCATGACGAGGAATGGAAGGCATTATTCGAGCAGGAGAAACTGTTGTTGGAATCGCTCATCGGTAAGCATGTCGTCGATATCCAGCATATCGGGAGCACTGCGATAGCAGGGATTGCGGCGAAGCCGATGATCGATATCCTCATCGGTGTACGCTCGATGGATAATGTTAAACATTTCGATAAAGACAAACTGAAGGATGCCGATATTTACCATTTAGGGCGGGTGGAAATCGAAGGGAAGGCAGTGTTCGCCAAGTTCTCCAATTTGGATGAATTGACGAAGACCCATGTTTACCATGTTGTGGAATATGGCGGTGACTGGTGGAAGCAACATACTTTTTTCAGAGATTATTTGAATGGGAATCCTGATGTCGCCCGAAGATATGAATCGTTGAAAAAGGGATTGACGTTGCAATACCCAGACAACGAGCGACAATATACGGATGCTAAGAAAATGTTTGTGGATGAAGTGCTAAAGTTGGCCGAGATGTGAACAAGTATGGCAAGAAAGGGGTTTGGTGTTTCCTGTGAATAGTATGATTCCACACCATATTGCAATTATGATGGATGGAAACGGCCGATGGGGAAAGCGAAAAGGGCTTACTAGAAGCCAAGGGCATTATGCCGGATCCAAAACGATGGAAAAGATAATTATGGACTCTTTAGATATCGGAGTAAAGGTGCTAACCTTGTATGCATTCTCCTCTGAAAATTGGAAGCGGCCAGAAAAAGAAGTTCACTATTTAATGGAGCTACCTGTAAAATTTTTCAAAGAAAAGTTACCGAAATTCATGGAAAACAATATAAGAGTTCATGTTTCAGGAGATATTGATAATTTGCCAATGCGCACTAAATTAGCCGTTCAATCATCGGTAAACGAAACGAAAAATAATGATGCTTTAATTGTTAACTTCGCATTAAATTATGGTGGAAGAAATGAAATCCTATTTGCCGTAAAAGAAATTATTGAGGGAATAAAAGAAGAAAAGTTATCAATAAGTAGTATCAATGAAGAACTAATCGAAAATTATCTTTACACAAAAGGATTACCGGATCCGGAAATTATTATTCGAACCGGTGGCGAGAAAAGGCTTAGTAATTTTTTGTTATGGCAATCCTCGAAGTCTGAACTATGGTTTACAGACACTTATTTTCCGGACTTTAATAAAGCGTTATTACTACAAGCAATTCGTGAAGTTCATAAAAGAAAAAAACGATCAAATACGGATATGTAAAGTTGGTTTTTTAAAATGATAAATTTTTTTAGATTACGGTCAAAACAATCGTGTATTCATCCAGAGAAAATGTCGGAGCTTACCATTATTAGAGCAGTAAAACAGCTTGTCCACTTTGGTTGGCAGCAAGCGCTATCGTGTTTATTTCCAGTCGTTATTTTCGCTTCATTAGCGTTGACAAAAATTATTCCTCTCCCATTTTTGCCGCGTTATGACTGGCTTCTACTCATTTGCATTTTCATGCAATGGTGGATGTTGCGTTCAGGGCTTGAAACGAAAGATGAACTAAAGGTCATTACGTTATTTCACTTAATTGGGCTGACTCTTGAAATTTTCAAAGTAAATATGGGTTCTTGGTCTTATCCGGAAGAAGGGTTTTTCAAAATTTTTGGCGTCCCTTTGTATAGCGGGTTCATGTACGCAAGTGTTGCGAGCTACTTATGCCAAGCGTGGAGAAGGCTCGATGTCAATCTCAATAAATGGCCACCGTTCTTTGTCGTTGTGCCCCTTGCGGCAGCGATTTATTTGAACTTTTTTACGCACCACTTTTGGATCGACATTCGTTGGTGGTTATCGGCGCTTGTCATTATCGTCTTTTGGCGGTCATGGGTGAACTATAAAGTGAATGGCGTCCAGTATCGGATGCCAATTGCTCTTTCATTCGTCCTAATCGGTTTTTTCATTTGGATCGCTGAAAATATCGCAACGTTCTTCGGTGCATGGCAATATCCAAACCAAGCCGATGCATGGAGTCTCGTTCACCTTGGAAAAGTTAGCTCATGGCTATTATTAGTGATTGTCAGTTTTCTCATCGTGGCGACGTTGAAGCAAGTGAAAGGAAAAAACCTGTAAGCTGCCGAATAAACTTAACAAACACTTTACATCATACTTTGTCCCTATAACTTATAATCATAATTGACTATAGTTTTTTGTTAAGGGGATGCATTGATTTGAGAATGACAGTCGGAAAAAAGCTATGGGTTGGATTTCTTGCAATACTATTTATTGTGATCGTCGTCGGTGCGTCCGGATTATGGGCTTTATCCAAATTGGATGCAGATTACCGTTATTTAATTGACGACAAAATACAAAACGTTGTGTTGTTGGAACAATTATTATCTGCCCAGCATGCCGATGCTAAAAACATCCGAGGCTATATCATTTACCAAGATCAATCGTATATCGAACAAAGAAATGAAATTATGGTTGCCATTAAGGAAAAAATAAAAGCATTAGAGAAAGCGATCCATACAGCTTCCGCCCGTACAATTTTGAAAGAGGCGAAGGAAACGTCTAAAAGTGCTGAGCAAATTAGTGAACTGATTGTCCGAGATGTACAAGCAGGGAATATAGAAAGTGCCATGAACTTGGCAAAAGAGGTTTCGTTTTATCAAGATGGAGTTTCTGCTAATCTTCAGCAGCTAATTCAACAACAGGAAATAGAGCAGAAGAATACTGAGGATCAGCTGCAAAGTGTATTGAAATGGATATATGTACTTATCGGAGGTTTAATCATCGTTGCTATTATTGCAAGTATTGTCATTGCTAAAATCGTTAGCCGTAGCATTGCTATGCCAGTTAGAACAATGACCACTTCTCTTAAAAGATTTGCGCGCGGGGATTTTTCAGCTGGACCGATTGCAGTGCACAATCAAGATGAAATAGGTGAAATGGGTAGAGCGCTGAATGGCATGGCCGCAGACTTAAAAGGAATGCTATCAACAGTAAGAGAATCCGCCTTCCAGCTCGCAAGCAGTGCCGAGGAATTATCCGCAAGCTCGGAAGAAAGTCTGGCTGCTTCAGAAATAGTAGCGAAAAGTACTGAACAAAGTTCAATCGCTAGTGATCTGCAAGTAGAAAAAGTGACGGGTGCCCATCGGATCTTGAATGAGATGTTAAGTGGGATTGACCACATTAGTGCTGACAATGAAAAAGTGCAAGCGGAATCAGAAGAAGTTGCTGTTCTCGTCTCGGACGGTGCTTCGCAAATGAGCCATTTTACGAATCAAATTGAGAAAATTAGTGACACATTACAAAGTTCTTCTGAAATGATTAGACAACTATCTATCCACTCTGAGAGCATTCGACAAGTTACATCTGTCATTACGACGCTATCAGAACAGACGAATTTATTAGCGCTGAATGCAGCAATTGAGGCAGCAAGAGCGGGGGAACACGGGCAAGGTTTTGCTGTTGTAGCGGAAGAAGTCCGCAAGCTTGCCGATCAATCTAAGCATTCCGCTGTACAAATTGGCCGGATGATTGATGAGATGGCTCATGATTTGGAAAGGGCAGTCGTAGGAGCAGAAAAGGGAAGCGGCTATATTGCTACAGGGAGAGCGTTATCAGAAAGTACGAAGAATGTATTCCGTCAAATTGAAAATGCGACACGCCTTATGAATGGCGCCATTCAAGATGTATCGGAGAAAATGAAACAAGTTAGATTGATGACGGATATCGTTTCTGCCGATTCATTACAGATCCAACAAATCGCTTTGCGAGCACATATGGAGGCCCAGTCTGCCAATGCTGCAACAGAAGAGCAATTATCCGCAAACGCCGATATTGCGCAAAACGCACAAACATTATCAACCTTATCTGATCGACTGTTAGGAGAAGTGAACAAGTTTATTGTTTCGGAATAGGAGAGGGGATTGAATGGGCGTAATAAAAAATAGGGTTGTTATGGAAACCAACGATAAAGGATATTTATTATACTCTGAAAGTTTTATAGGTGCGTATACAAGAGGAAAAACACGGGAAGAAGCACTATCTAAATTTCAGCTTGAGATTCAAAGATATTGTAAATGGGCAGGTATCGATTTTTCTCCATATAGTATTGTTGAATCGATCATTGTCCAAACTGAAAAAAGCGAATTACGTATCGAGGAAGCTGATTCAGAGGTCATTTTTCATTCCGAAAAAGCCCCTATGTTAGAGCGGGATTATGAAATGTTAAAAAGCCGGGCATTAAAATCTGCGAATGATTTTCAAATCCTTTACGATTCCATTTTGCATAAGGATTATGCGCCTCAAAAGGAAAGACTATCATTTTATGGGCCAGTACCTTCTACCGCAAAGCAAATGTATGACCATACGAATTATGTAACCAATTATTATGTAGGGGAAATTGGAATAAAAATGAAGAACTTGGATAACATTTATGAAAATAGAATTCAAGCGATTCAAGCAATCGAGGATACGGATCGTTTTTTGGAAAATAAAACGTTCAATGGTAGTTATGGAGAGCAGTGGTCACTTCGAAAAGTTTTGCGAAGGTTTATTTGGCATGATTGCATTCACGCAAAGGGAATGTATCGAATGGCTACGAAAAGATGGGGAGAGGAACGCATTTTAAATCCGTTCTACTTTTGAATCCAATATCGAATATCTTATAAAGGAAAACGCTTGATTGGTTGTCAGCTCAAGCGTTTTTTATCGTTCAAAGTACCAATGATAGGATTTCGTCATTACTATATCAACTATTTAGTCAATTTTATATATAGTTTTAAGAAAAAGTACTTGTGGCGAAAAATGAGTTATGAAACGAAAAGAGGATTCAGTGACTGTTGACATGCCTACTTGTAGTTCTTTGTATTTGTTTCATCACAATAAAAAAATAACCCAGCCTTGAGCAGAATCATTTAGGATGGGTTACCTCCTCATAAGAACTTACTATGCCAATGGCAGTTCAATGTTGGCGAATTAGATGTTCTCTTAGACTGGCATTTATTATCTTCCCACGCCTATGCAACGATGGAATCAACAACTGTAACTAGACATCCGACTCAATAATATGATTCGTATCATGCATCGGACTTTCGTAGGCGATCAATGTGACTCCTAATTCTTCTTCAAACTCGATTAAAGATTTTAGCTGTTCATCACTTAGTTGGGCGAGAGGTGTGTTTTCAGGTGTCATACGTTCACTTCCTTAGAAAATTTATAATTAGGGTATCCAAGTGATAAGGGAATATGCAAATGTTTATTGCGATAAAAAATCCACATTAGCCCTACTGAGCCATGTGGATTTGCAGAAGTATTTTATTTTTAAATTACCCAACTTGCCAAGGACGATTCACTTTTGACTTTTTCACCAACTGTTTGGGACATAGTTCAGCCCTTGTCATTCGTTGAGGCTCCATTCCTTTTTCTATCCGGGAACTTACTTCTCTGGATAGAGAGTATAGGTTAGGTGCTAAAAAGACTCTTGTAGATTGTTGATTGCAGTTTGGGCATTCTGTTTTTTGTTTATTGCCAGCCATGGTCTTAAAGAACAATGTAAATTCGCCGCAGTCTTTGCATCGGAATGTGTAGCTCGGCAAACTAATCCCTCCTTATTTAGGCCGAATATCTTGATCGAATATTTGGGTAGGGATGGCGATTGTACAACATGCATTCGGAATATCGACGATGCCGTTGATCCGTCCTTCGACAGGTGCCGTACTTAACAGCATATATGCCTGTTCTCCCGTATAGCCCAATGTTTTCAAGTATTCAATCGCATTCAGGCAAGCGCGGCGGTATGCTAAATTGGCGTCTAAGTACGATTGTTCACCGTTCCGATCATCGACTGAAATTCCTTGGAAGACGAGAAAATCATTATAGTGCGGCTCTACTGGACCTGGCTGGAATACAGGGTTTTCATAGATTTTATATTTTTCCATGCCGCCTTTTATAACATCCACCTTTAGCTCGATCCAGCCTGACATTTCGATTCCGCCGCAAAATGTAATTTCACCATCTCCTTGTGAGAAATGCAGATCGCCTACGGACAGCTTCGCACCATCAACGAATACAGGGAAGTAGATCCTTGATCCTTTTGACAAGTTTTTAATGTCGCAGTTGCCGCCATTTTCGCGTGGCGGAACGGTACGTGCGCCTTCTCTGGCGATCCGGTCAAACTCGGGCCCCTTCAAATGGCCAAGTACGACACTTTCTTCATTAGGCGGATTGGCGAGGGCTGGCACGCGATTCGGATCTTTATCAATTAATTTTTGCTCCCGTTCATTCCACTTTTGCAAAAGTTCCATGGAAGGGGCGACACCGATTAAGCCGGGATGGATGAGTCCGGCAAATTTTACGCCCGGAACATGACGTGAAGTCGTATAAATGCCTTCAAAATCCCAAATCGACTTTTGTGCTTCTGGAAACTCGTCCACTAAGAAGCTGCCGCCATTTTCCTTGGCGAAGATTCCGTTAAACCCCCATTCATGTCCTTGGTGGGCCCCGATATCTAAAATATCGACAACAAGCAAATCACCCGGTTCCGCACCATTTATATACACTGGACCGCTTAAAACATGTACTCTCGTAAGATTCACCTTTCGAACATCTTCTGCGCTGTCATTATTTTTAATTTGCCCATCTGTCCATTCTTTGCAATCCATTCTAAACGAAGTTTTCGGATCAACAGAAAAGGCAGCAGGGATATCTGGGTGCCATCGATTATGCCCTGGATGAACTTGCTCCTCCATAGGCTTGTTCAAATCAAGAGTGTACAAGGATTTTGCCATTTCATTTCCCCCAATCATACATTTCAAATGAGTTTTCACTTCAGAGACACTATATGTAACTGTAAAATTTATATGAATGATGAGGGCATTTCCAATTATGGGTATGCGCATCGGAGCATAACAGGTCCTTTCGTCAGGAATATATAGATGGGTGCAATCAAAAAGGATACTTAAGGAGTTTTTGTTAGTGCTTATGCTCGTAATTATTTTTTTCCTTTTTCTTTCTTAAGTTCTTACATTCTTAGTAGGTGTTAAGTGACTGTTAACTTACTGTTAGGTGTCTGTTCGTTTTTACTCAGCTTATTAATTTGAACTCCTTGTAGAGCCTAAATTGACAAGATATGTGGATTGTTAAGTGCCTGCCAATTGTTTGTTATAGGTCTGCTTCCGTCGAGTGGAAAGTGTAGTTATGCGTTTTAGTTGGGGGTTATGAGTGAACTGGTATGTTTATGCGTATATCTGGAGGGTTTTTGCGTATGAAACGTGTTTTTATGCGTTTTTTCGGGGGTTACGAATTCAATTTGTCTTTTGCCCTGGCTATGAACAATCCATGAAGTTAGTGGTACAATAAATGGGAATTGATTGAAAGATTTGATGTGCAATTTGAGAAGAAAAATTTTAATAGAGGGGATGTATGATGAGAGCTGTATTATTTGATTTTGATGGTACATTGGCGAATACATTGCCAATTTGTTACTGTGCATTTCAAAATGTATTTAAAAGGTTTGATAATAGGGAGATTACACCAAACGAAATTGTTGAAATGTTTGGTCCTTCAGAAGTCGGAATTATTAGGGAAAATCTAATGAGTCCTCATAAGGAAGAAGCAATTAAACATTTTTATGAAACATATGCCCAATTCCACAAAGATTTGGTAGCTGTTAATGATGAAATAATAAAGCTTTTAACATCTTTAAAAGAAGCAAATATCAAGTTAGGAATTTTTACAGGAAAAGCAAAAAGAAGTCTACATATTTCATTGGAACAGTTACATATGGAAGGTTTGTTTGATGTTATGATCACAGGAGATGATGTGAGCAATCCAAAGCCGCATCCAGAAGGGCTGCTGAAGGCTTTGTCTTTATTGGATGTAGATAGTTCTGAAGCGATTTTTGTTGGGGATAGCGATGCGGATATCATTGCCGGAAAGCAATCGAATGTTTTTACAATTGGTGTCCAATGGCTTCCTGAGTATCAAGCAAAAGCATTCTTTGAGCAACCGGATTTAATCGTGAGAAATGTGACGGAATTTATGAGTTACGTAAAGGTGGGGGTTAAATGAGTATGAAATGGTTGGACTGGGCAAAAAGAATCCAAGCACTGTCCCAGTCAGGGTTAGCTTTTTCAAAGGATTTATACGACATCGAACGGTATGAGGAATTGCGCGAAATTAGCGCTGAGATTATGGCGGAGCATACCAATCTTGAAATAAATATAATCAACGATTTATTTACGAATGAAACGGGTTACCAAACGCCGAAAGTGGACGTTCGAGGTGTCGTTTTTAAAAATGGCAAAATATTAATGGTGAAAGAAAATATTGATAATCAATGGGCTTTACCTGGTGGATTTTGCGATGTTGGAATGTCACCTTCCGAGAATGTAGTGAAGGAAATTAAAGAGGAGTCGAATTATGATGTCATCCCGGTGAAGTTAATTGCCTTATTGGATAAAAACAAGCACCCTCATCCTCCGGAGGCATACCATTATTATAAAGTTTTTATTTTGTGTGAAATTATCGGAGGAGAGCCTGCAACTGGGTTAGAAACATCTCAAGTTGAATTTTTCTCAGAACATAATCTACCGCCGCTTTCCGAGAATCGAAATACAGTGACTCAACTTAAAATGGTATTTGATTTCTTGAGAAATCCGGAAAAGGAAGCGATATTTGATTGAACTGTCGTTAGTAGGATATTCTTTTTATTTTTATCGGTCTAATTCTTTCGTTTAAGCAATAAATCAGTATGTAATTTTCAGAATTGATGGAACTAATTAAGGGGCATCATCGCAAAAAAAACATTGTCAGTAAAATATAGGATATTGGGGGAATGAAGCTTTGTCCATAGATTTACATGAATGAACAGAGCATCTCGATGATAAGTGGCTATCTGTTCTTTGTCCTGATTTTCAAGCTGTCGCGTATGCGTTGTACACTGATGAAATTGTGCATTTGTATCATCATCCTTTTTATTCAGAAGCAGTTGTGGAGATTCCATGGAGTGAGGGTTTTGCTGGAATTACATTGATTTTATTTAAAGAGTATCCAACTGCAATTGTCAAAGTAGATAGTTTTGCAGATGATAGTCGGTTATATTCTGTGCTTGCCCATGAACTGTTTCACAGATTGCAATATGTGAAAGGGGAGTCGAGGTTCCCTGATGAAGTGTTGGGCATCACGTATCCGAATGATGCAGAAAACATCGCATTGCGCCAACAGGAGCATCTGCATTTGTACAAGTCTGTCATGGCAACAGATATAGCAGAGAGAGTTAACGACTTGAATCAATTTATTTCATATCGAGAGCGTCGAGCTGAAGTGATTGGCCAGTTTATGGAATATGAGCAGCTCATTGAAACAGTCGAAGACCCAGCATATTATGTAGAATTAAATGCGTATATCGTTAGAAGTGGTATGTAAAAGAAGGAAGAAATTCGTTCTTACGGAAAACCTTTACTGAATATAGAAGATTCTACATTACGCAGAAGTTGCTACAGTGCCGGATTATTCCTTTGTATTTTATTAGATGAATTGTCCGCAGGATGGCAAGTGGATTTCATGCAATCTGAGCTGACGTTATACGCGTATGTAAAACAGTTTGTAGAGCCGGTGCAAAAGAGCATTAACAATCTTGAAATAGCAGATGCGAAAAGACTGATTCATCTGATATTTCAAAAGCGTGACGAAAAGATCGACAAGGCACTTCAAAAAGCACGATATGTGCTCAATATCTATGGGGCAATCCGAATTACAGGCATCGATCCGATGAACATTACAGCACGCGGAAAAAAGTGCTGCATGAAAATTTTGTACGTTTGAAAATGGGTGAACAAGAGTTTCTTTTACAGCAGCCAGTCATTGCGCTGAATGATGAAAACATTTTCCATTGCGAGCATGTCCAAATTTTGTTGGACGAGAAGCCGATTGTAGAAGATGGGCAACTTACGATTGCAGACATCGGAGTTGTGAAGGGTCGTATTGATGAATCGAAATTGACATTATGGTTGGAGTGAATAGTGAAAGAACAGGAAGCCAATCGTTATGAAAAATTGGCTTCCTTTTTAAATGGTTAATCCTGTTCATAAAGCGTCTATCGGGACGTTGTCCAAAATAAATGTAGTTCAAAATAGGTTTCCATCAAAAGAAGTATCTGTTTGAAAGGCCAATAAAAAGATTCCACTATGAGTAGAATCTTACATTCAACTAACAGTTGATAGGAGATGGGATAACAATATGCTACGCTGAAGTTAACAGTGCGCACTGAAACTTTTTGGGGAGGTAGTTTGGATGTTGGATTCTGTTAAGGTTGGAAGTTATATTTCGAAATTGCGAAAGGAAAGGGATTGGACACAAGTAGAGTTGGCGGATCGGTTAAATGTAAGTCACCAAGCTGTGTCGAAATGGGAACGTGGTGATTCACTGCCGGATATCGGTACACTCATGGTTGTCGGGCAAACGTTTGGTGTGTCAGTTGATGAGTTAATGAATGGGGGAGCCGATAAGGACAGCTCGACGTATATCCATAATATTGGTCGAATGATGACAAGGTTTACTGAAAACCGCCGGGAAGAAGTTGCAGAAATGATCAATACGGGTGAAGCGGATATGGAAGGGCTTATTGAAGTTGCTCCTCTATTAAAGGCGAGTGAATTGGCGGATGTGGCAGAACGGGTTAATAAGGGACTGTTTAATCAAGATCTGATTGTACAACTTGCACCCTTTGTGGAAACAGAATTGTTAGATGGATTGGTAATTGGAGTTGCGAAGGAAGGCGTCGATATGAAGTTTGTGCAAAAATTAGCGCCGTTTTGCAGTAAAGAGGCGCTAAGGGGATTAATTGAAAAAGCAAATAAAGATGAGCTGGATTTCGCTATCGTCGCTCGATTGGCGCCGTTTGTTGGGGAGGACATGGTGGATGAATTAATCGAGAAAGCGATTCGTGAAGGAATAGAGTGGAGAGATATCGTGCGGCTTGCTCCTTTTTGCAGCAAGGGCAAATTAAGCAGTTTAGTAGATCGGACGGTAGACGGTGAGTTGGATTCAAAATGCCTCGTTTCGCTTGCCCCTTTCTTAGGGAGAGATGTTTTGAAGCGACTTGTGGATGAAAGGGAAATTGTCGATCTGGATCCGGAGACGATTGCACGATTGGCGCCTTTTGTAGATAAAGCGACGCTTAGCGGGTGGATTCATGCGTTGTTAGTGAATTGATATGGGAAAGCAGCCTACATTCTGGTGTTGCTTTTTGGAAGAGGGGCTTTTTGGATTGAGCTGAAAGTGGTGTAAGAGCTGTATTTATGCGCCTGTTTGGTGAGTTTATGCTTTCTTGATGGGGTTTATGAGTCTTGCGGGTAAGTTTATGCGAACCTACAGGGGTTTATGAGTCTGTGAGTGAGTTTATGCGTCCTTGCAGGGGTTTATGAGTCTGGCGGGTAAGTTTATGCGAACTTGCAGGGGTTTATGAGTCTGTGAGTGAGTTTATGCGTCCTTGTTGGAGTTAATGAGTCTGTGAGTGGGTTTATGCGTCCTTGCAGGAGTTTATGAGTCTGTGAGTGGGTTTATGCGTCCTTGTTGGAGTTAATGAGTCTGTGAGTGGGTTTATGCGTCCTTGCAGGGGTTTATGAGTATGTAAGCATGATCGTTAACTATGCGAGTTCGAATTGTCTGGCAAGTGGGAATGGTCGGATGGTATAATTAGGGGATAATAGCATAGGTTTTCAAAGGTGATCGGTATCTCGTTGTTGCAACGTTATGGTCTATTGCACGAAATTGATCATCGGCATGATCATCTGTACTACACGAATCGTAGTACAAAATACATTATCCACCCTTGAGTTTTAGCGGACTCAAGTGGATGTTCTGCTTTGGGGACGCTGACTCGAAATGGAATCAGCGACTATGATCCGCAGCGATGCTTCAACATCGTTGCGGTCTTTTTAAATTTATAATATAAAGATGGGGGCGATAATGATGTTCTTACAAAATGGTCGGCTGGCCATTCGGGAATTGATTGAAGAGGATAAGCAGTTAATGGTGAAGTGGTTGTCTGATCCGGAAGTCCTTCAATATTACGAAGGAAGAGATCGTCCTGCGGATTTGGCGCAAGTTGAAGAGGACTTTTTCGGGGAGGCGGGAGATGAATTGCGGTGTCTTATTTTGTATGAGAAGAACCCGATTGGATATGTACAGTTTTATCCAATTGGAGATGAAGAAAGAGAGATTTACGGATATTTTGATGCGCTAAATACGATTTACGGAATGGATCAGTTCATCGGCGAGGTTTCTTATTGGAATAAAGGGATTGGAACGCAGCTTGTAGAAATGGTAGTTAATTATTTATTCACAGACCGAAAGGCGGACCGTATCGTCATGGATCCTCAAACTTGGAACGAACGGGCAATTCGGTGCTATGAGAAATCCGGATTCAAGAAGGTGAAGCTTTTGCCGAAGCATGAGTGGCATGAAGGAGAGTATCGGGATTGCTGGTTAATTGAAAAGAAGCGGGAATGAGGGTTTCATATGAGAAATCGAGGAGCTGCTGTCATTGTAGATATGGATCAAGTCGCCGTTATTAAGAGAACTCGTAATGGGGCGGAGTATTATGTGTTTCCAGGCGGGGGCATGGAAGATGGAGAAAGTCCAGAGCAAGCGACGATTCGAGAGGTGTTTGAGGAGTTGGGCGTACATATTAAAACTAAAGAAAGTCTTGGAACTGTCCAGTTTAATGGAACGCAGCATTATTTCATAGCAGAAATTATCGGTGGGGTTTTTGGAACTGGTGCAGGAGAAGAATTTGAAGCGGATCGGAACCGTGGGACATATGAGCCGATGTGGATGCCGATCAATCAGCTGCTGTCAGTTGATGTTAGGCCGATTGAGATTGCCGAAAAGCTATTCAAATATAACGGAGGGAAAGAACATGCACCGGATAAAACCAATTGACGCAGCAACACAATTTATTAATGAGTTTTTTCCCGATTGTCAAGCTGCTGTTCTTGCAGGAAGTGTCGTTAGGGGAGAAGAAACACCAACATCAGATTTAGATATTGTCGTTATACAAGATGGGCTGACGTCTGCTTACCGGGAATCGCATGTCGAATATGGTTGGCCGATTGAGGTATTTGTGCATACGCAAAGTAGCTATAAAGATTTCTTTCGTTCCGATGCGGAAAGGGCTCGTCCGTCATTGGCCCGCATGATGTCGGAAGGCATCGTAATTGTCGATTCCGGCATTCTTCATAGAATTAAGGGAGAGGCAGATGAGTTGTTGCGAAAAGGGCCTGAAGAGTGGACGGACAGTGTGCTGCAGACGAAGCGCTACATGTTATCTGATTTGTTAGATGACTTCATCGGGACATCAGATGAAGCGGAAGCGTTGTTTATTGCAAATGCAATTGCTGAAGCGGCGCATGAATTTGTGCTGCGGACGAATGGGAAATGGATCGGTGCTTCGAAATGGATCGTTAGAGCATTAAGGCAGTATGATGTCTATTTTGCCGATCGATTCTTGGCGGCGTTCCAAGAATTTTATAAGCACGGAGAAAGGGAAGCGGTTATTCAAATCGTGGATGAAGTGTTGGAGCCGTTTGGAGGTAGGTTATTTGCAGGTTATTCTATAGGAAAGTGAGGACTGTGCAATGCAGAGTATGTATGTCAACTGGGGACCGCGTGGAGGTTATAATTTGAAGCTTACGTGGATGCCGGAGCTTATGCCGGATCGCCAAGTGGTTACGAGTGTCCATGCATTTTGTTTTCATGACGGGCAGCTCCTTATGGTGAACTTGAACGACCGGGGATGGGATTTTCCGGGAGGGCATATTGAAGCTGGCGAGACAGTCGAGTCGTGCGTTTATCGTGAAGTGATGGAGGAGGCGTACGTAGAAGGCAATTGTACGCTTTTGGGCTCTATTGAAGTAAATCACGAAAAAAATCCGCTTTGGAATGAATCGAGTCCTTATCCGAAAGTGGGGTACCAAGTTTTTTATCGTATGGATATTACGGAATTTCTGCCGTTTGAAGGGGATTTTGAATCATCGGAGCGAACATTGATCAATCCAGATAAAGTAGGAGACTATTATAAAGGTTGGCATGAATTGTACGAAGCGGTTATGAAGCTGGCATTGCAGCCTGTTGAGAAAGAGGGTGTTTGATTTGGAGATTAGAAGTTTGCACAGTAATGACAAGCCTCCGTTTGATCTGCTTTTAATGGCCGACCCGTCATGGGAGCTTGTTGAAGAGTACATAGCGGAAGGCGAGTGCTACATCGCCGAGGAAAATGGTGAGGTTATTGGTGTCTTTGTAATTGTTCCGCTTACTGAGGAAGTGGTGGAAATTAAAAACATTGCTGTTCACGAAGATAAGCAAGGGAAGGGTTTTGGCAAGAAACTAGTGCAAGAAGCTATTGACGTTGCGAAGAGACAAGGCTATGAAGCAGTTGAAATCGGAACAGGCAATTCGAGCATCGGCCAGCTTGCGCTTTATCAGAAATGCGGTTTTCGGATTGAGGGCATCATCAAAGATTTTTTTGTTGAGCATTATGACGAGATCATTATGGAAAATGGCATTCAATGTATGGATATGGTTCGTTTAAGGTTGGAGATTCAAAAATGAAAGAAGGAATGATGATGAGAATACCGGAGAAGTTGAAGCGGGGAGATGAAATACGGGTAATTGCCCCAAGCCGTAGCGCTAATATTTTATCCGCAGATGGTATTGAACTAGCGAAAGAGCAGCTTGAGCGATTGGGCTTTAAAGTCACCTTTGGCAATCATGTTTTTGAAAGGGATTTGCAAAATTCAACGTCCATTCAGCAAAGAGTAGAGGATTTGCATGATGCTTTTGGTGATGGCAATGTGAAAGGGATATTGACGGTTATCGGCGGTTTTAATTCAAATGAACTTTTGCCGTATATTGATTATGAATTGATTAAACAAAATCCGAAAGTGTTATGTGGATATAGCGATATTACAGCGATAGCTAACGCAATATCAACGCAATGTGGATTTATTACGTATTCAGGACCGCATTTTTCGAGTTTCCAAATGAAGGAAGGCCAAGATTACCAGACGCAATTTTTTACGCAATGTCTCATGCAGGAGGAGCCGTTTGAACTGAAGCCATCTGAACAATGGAGCGATGACATTTGGTGGCGCGGAGATCAAGGGATTCGACATTTCGAAAAGACGGTTTGGAAGACGTATAATGCCGGAGCAGCTACCGGGGAATTGTGGGGCGGCAATTTATGTACGCTCAATTTGCTGCAAGGTACGAAGTATATGCCTACGATCGAAAACGCGGTTTTATTTATTGAGGACGATGAAATGACAATTCCCGAGACATTTGCAAGGGATTTGACGTCTTTATTGCAAAATGCCGAAACGATCAAGGCGCTTATTATAGGCAGATTTCAGCGGGCATCAAATATGTCGGAGGAACAGTTGCTGTTCATTCTCGACAAACACCCGATGTTGAAGATGATTCCAGTGCTCTATGATGTGGATTTCGGCCATACACAGCCGATGTTTACCTTCCCACTCGGCGGGGAAGTGCAGGTGGATGCTTCGAAAGGGTTAATAAAGCTTTTGAAATTTTAGATGTTGTAGGTGCTTTCTCCTCTTTCTATTGTCACAAAATCGTTGGGAGACAAACAGTAACTTTCCTATTAATCTGAAAGTAACAGTTGTGACATTTCCGTAAGGAGGTTGCTGAAGTGAGGAGATTATTAATTTCAATGTTGCTGTTTGCCGCTGTGCTATTGACAGGTTGTACGTATGAATATACGGAGGAAGATGGCTACCGGATGGCGGTTATTAATGAAGGCTTTCCGGTTCCGAAAAATGCCTATGAGCTAAGGCCGGAAGATTGTACGACGGAAATCACGAAATCGGCAAAGTACAAGTTGAAAGGCATCGGAGATGAAGAAGGCACCCCTCCGGAACACTATTTGGAGGAAATCCAAAGATGGGGCTGGACGGAGCTTGAAGATAAACGGGTTGGCCATGTGCATTACTTTGAAAAAGAAGGCAAAATCATGTCGCTGATTATCCAAAAAAATGTTTTTGATGTGTTTGAGATGAGTGAGCATTTAGAACTGTGATTGGGGAGAGATAGAATGACGATATTCGCTACCTTCAATACTTTTTTGAATCAGTTGGATCAGAATAAAATAATTTACCGTTTAAGCAAAATTCGTTCAGAAAGTGTTCTCGTTGAAGTAGCAGTTCCAGGAGAACGATGGGAAGTTGAATTTATGGATGATGGCACAGTGGAGATTGAGAAGTTTATCGCTGAAGGAACAATGTATGATGCGAAAGAGTTGGATGTGCTATTCAAGAATTTTTCGGATTAAATCTATAGAATGTCTGCAGAACAATGAATGACGAATTTAATGCTCTGCAGACACTTTTATTTTATTGAAAATGTTCCTTACTTAACAGGACTACCTCTCTCTCATTCAAACAACGCAACGTCGGGATCTTTCATAGCGCAATGAACAAGCATGGCATGCAGCTGCCCGCGATGGTGGTAAAGATGATTGGAGATTTCAATCAACCATTCAAATCGTGTATAGGAGACACCCCAATAGGATGTTGTCGTTTGCATTAGTTCCTCTTCGGTATAATGAAGATAACGGTTTTCTAACAATGCGAAGTTCGTCAATAACGCATTTTTCATATCCTCTATTGATTGTAGGGAACTAGAGGAATAGAAGTTGCTCATTTGTTCCTCAGAGGCTTCATCGGAAATGAGAAGATCCGCTTTGCAAATGACGGATAGATGCGTCAACAATTCGCCGATGGATAATTTGTTTTCGGTTGGTTGTATCGATAGGTCGTTTTGCTCTAATGAGTCCATGATGGCAATAATCGATTGCACTGCTATGGAAATTTGATGCAATGTTGTCTTTACATATATGTTCATCTTGTCACCTATGCTTTCCAAAATTAATAAGAACAGATTTCTATCCGGTTGCAGTCGGGATCTTTCATAATAAAATATGCTGCGCCTTCTTCCTTTACTTCACTTACATCGATACCGTGAGATGCAATATACGCATGCGCTTTTTCAATGGATGTTGTATATAAGCTGAATAGACTTGTGTCTAGCTTCTTTTCAAGCTTGTGCTCAATGCTGCATAGTGTCACAGAAGTATTTCCGAATGCTATCGTTTGATAGTTTCCATTGTTGTCTGTCCAACCGGGCGTTCCGCCTAACACATCGACGTAAAATGGCATTGCTTTTTCGATGTTTTGGACGGGAATAAAAACAGTATCCACCTTTTCAAATAGCATCGTATTCACGAAGCCTCCTTTAAGAAATTGCGTTAAATGCTCTTAACGTTTTAAGGTGATCGAGTGTCAGAACGCCACTCCATTCCTGTTTAGCAGTTTCCCAAACGTCCTCAAATTGTCCCCAATCCCAAGTTGGTTTATAGCTGCCATCCGCTGCCTGCGTGCGAAGAAGATGATGGATATTGGCAGGAATGAGTTCTTTAAAATCTTCATAGAGAAAGGACTTTGGTGAAGACACAATTTGAAGAGGGAGAAGGCAATAGTCATGCCATTTTTCCGGATCTGTCGTTACGCTATGTTGTGCAATTTCACGAACTCTTTCAGCTATTTTTGCTGCATCTTCCGCAGGTAATTCATTAATGAATTTGACGAGGCATTGCGCTTCGTGATGATCGTTTGTTGCAAAATGGTTGATGTATGTAATGGCATGCTCTGTCAACTTACGCAAGAAATTCTCTGGTACAAGCCCTTTGTAATAATGAAGCAAGCCAGTCATTTCCGCACTTGGATTCCCCCAAGGCCAGTCCCCGCCATAATTCCACCAAATGGCGCGCGGTGCGGTTTCTACTTCCTCGGGAACAATTTCCCATCCCATACGATCCTCATCAAATGTTTGCAAAGCATATTGAATCGCTTTTTGAACCATTGGCTCCGATTCATCCGCCCCGATGCGGATCATATGCTGAAGCCCGATTGTCGTCGCCAACGCCGAAGAGGCCTGACACCGGAAATCAGGCTCAAGCCCATTTCCAAAACCGCCATCTTCATTTTGATACATTTTCAATTCCTCCAAAACACGCGATCGGCTGCCATTTTCAAACTCGAATTCAAACAGCGCCTTCTCCAATGGACGAGCTTTTGTTGTAAGAAACTCTACAGCGCTTTGGTATTGCTCAGTTGATAATTTTTCCATAGGAACCCCCTCACTTTCATTACGGATATACATCTATTCGCTATTACTATTGGTGAATCCTTTAAAAAATCTTATAAATGAGAAGGTAATGTCGCCGATACGTTGAATAAAATATTATCAGTGTTGAACTTAAAGAATTCAATGTTCGTAGAGATAGTTGAATCTGATTGAGGAATAATGTTAGGAGGTGTTAAAAATGGATATTGCTTCAATATTATCAGTCGTTGTTGCAATTATGTTTGTGTCTATAGCAGTATTTCAAGTGCTACTTTCACTTGGTTTTCCATTAGGCGAGTTTGCAATGGGGGGCTTTCATAAGGTTTTACCAAAAAAACTTCGTATTGTAAGTGTGTTCAATGCAATCATACTCTTGTTTATGGGCTTCATTTTTCTACAACATACGAATGTCTTCCATGCTTTTAATTTTTCATCCACAAACATATTCGTGTGGGCTATTACAATTTTCCTTGGCTTTAATACGATAGCAAATATAGTTTCCCGAAGTAGAAAAGAAAGGGTCGTTATGACACCCTTATCGAGTATTGCATTTCTATTATGTTTGTATATTTCTTTATCATAGAAGAAATAAAAACACTACCAAATCCGTAAAAACAGGCAATCCCTAATATACGGGAATGCCTGTTCAAGTTCGATTAGTTGCTGTCGTATTCTGCGAGTACATTCGCAATTGCATCTTCAATCGGCGTAACAGGGCCGGTTACATAATTATTGATCAACACCGAGAAAATCAGTTCAGTGCCGTCTTTCGCCGTAACATAGCCGGAAAGGGTGGAGACGCCAGTAATGGATCCTGTTTTCGCTTTGACGTTTCCACTTGTCAATCCTTCGCCCATTCGGTTGCGCAGCGTACCGCCAACCATCCGATCAGCTTCGCCGGCAACAGGAAGAGAAGCTTCAAACACGGGGAACCAATTTTTTCTTTGCACATTATAGAGCAAATTCGAAAGCTCATCAGCGGAAACGAGGTTCTTATGCGACATTCCCGAACCGTCGCGAAGGACTATAGTATCTGTGTTGACACCGAACTCCTTTAGTTGTTCCTTCATGACCGCAAGGCCTGCATCCCAGCTACCTTCACCCTTCTGCACTTTGCCAATTTCTTTTACTAAAGTTTCAGCGTGTCCGTTGTTGCTTAGTTTCATGAATGGAATGAAAAGCTCTTTCAAGGGCACAGACTTTTTTGAAGTGAGAACAATCGCCATTTCAGGTGCAGTGCCTATTTTCATTCCACCGCTTCCTTCAATTGTAATGCCTTCCGCTTCCAATGATTTTTTAAATACATCGAGCGTCAGCATTGTCGGCTCCCAGACAGCAGCCCATGACTTGGAACTGTCGGCTCCAAGTGGCATATTCCCTTCAATGAAAATTCGGTTCGTGCCATGCTCGCGCTCAATGGAAATGTTTTTCTTTTCATCTTTTGCAACAGTCTTTGCGTTGTTGATAATCTCGACAGAATCGGTTTCAGGCGTGACGGTCACTTTCGGTGCAACGCCGGTTTTATTGCCAGCGCTCACTTCAACAATGACCGTTCCTGCGTCATAATCCTCATTTGGAGAAAGTGTCAATGCAGACACTTGCGCGCCGACGTAATTATGCTCATCTGACCAGTTCAAGTCTTGTGAATAGCGGACATCATCGTAATAGCTATCATCTGCAATCAAATTGCCGCTAATTTTTGAAATGCCTTTTTCCTTTAGTTGTTTGGCGAACTGATCCAAGTCCTCTTTCATTAAAGTAGGATCGCCTTTTCCTTTTAAGTATAGATTTCCACCAAGCACTGACCCCTTTACTAAGCCGTCCGTCAGCACTTCGGTGGAGAATTGATAGTCGGGTCCTAACACGTCCATCGCTACTGTTCCGGTCAACAGCTTCATATTGGAAGCGGGTCGCAAACGGATGTCGCCCATGTGCGAATAAAGAACCTCGCCATTCGTCGCGTCTCTTACCGTAACACCGGTAATGCCACCGGACAGCTTCGGATCTTCAAGTATTGTATCGATCTTATTTCTTAGGGATGTCGAATCAATCGCTGCAATGTTCGTCAATGCATCAGATGCTGCAACTGTTTGATGTTGTCCATCATAAACGATTGGAGAAAATGCGACAGTTGCCATAGCAAGCGTCAAAAACGTTCGTTTCATCGTCTGTTTCAAATTCAATTCACGACACATCCTTTCGATTTTCCTTCATCTTACTATAGTTTAGCGCTGGTCGCTGTATAACTTGCAGAAAATCATAAATTGATGAATAAGTACTATTTGATGGGGTTGGGGAGCTTGGAATGGGTATAGAAGAAAGATGTAGATTATCATGAAGCATTTACCGCTTATTTGTAGCAAGATTGTGCGGATAGGGAAGCGAATCGATTGTAAGCAGATATTATCGTACAGTTGCGCAAGACTATCGAGCGGTTGAGTCTGCACATCGGGCGGTAAACAGGATGAAACGATCGGATGAGTAAGCTTATCGATCGTTTGTGAGGAAATATCGATCGGTTGGGACTGTACGTCGTGCGGTTGCGAAGTTTCATCGAGCGGTTAGGTATGCGAATCGAGTGGTTGCATATGAGAACCGATCACTCACCATCCAAAATTGAGCATACCCCTATTCAGATGCCATTGTCCTAATGAAAAGCGCTATCCCGGTGACTTCAATTGTCAACAAGCCGCATAGGCATGTAAAAAAACCGCCCACGAAGGAATCGTGAGGCGGTTTGTACTTTATTCACCTAAATCAACATTATGATACACTTGCTGAACGTCTTCTAAGTCGTCAAGCGCATCGATCATTTTTTCGAATTGCGCTTGGGCGTCTGCGTCTAATGTAACATCGTTTTGTGCTAACATTGTCAGCTCTGCTACTGAGAATTCAGTAATGCCGGCATCTTTCAGAGCTTCTTGCACAGCATGGAATTGGTCCGGTTCAGCGTAGACGATGACAGTATCCTCTTCTTCTAAAATGTCGCGCACCTCTACGTCTGCTTCCATTAGAATCTCCAAAACTTCATCGGCAGATTTGCCTTCTAAACCGAATACGGCCGTCGCGTCGAACATGTAAGCGACTGAGCCGCTAACGCCCATGTTTCCACCGTTTTTCCCAAATGCAGCACGCACTTCGGATGCTGTCCGGTTGACATTGTTTGTAAGCGCATCGACGATGACCATCGAGCCGTTCGGGCCAAAGCCTTCGTAACGTAACTCGTCGTAGTTCTCTTCGACACCGCCTTTCGCTTTTTCGATTGCGCGATCGATAATCGCTTTTGGCACATTATATGTTTTTGCGCGTTCCACGACCATTTTCAACGCTTGGTTCAATTCCGGATCGGGTTCGCCCTGTTTTGCTGCTACGTAAAGTTCACGGCCAAATTTTGCGTAAATACGGCTCGTATTTGCATCCTTTGAAGCCTTTTTCTCTTTAATATTATTCCATTTACGGCCCATCGTAACCACTCTCTTTCGATATGAGCTTAAGTTCAATCGAGTTATTATACACCCGTAGGCTAAATATTGACAAGTGAAAAATCTCAATAGTTCGCAAGAGTTTTACAGTCGAAAGGAATGGTTTTTACCAAAAGATGGCTGATGATGATTATTAGACAGATAACGATAGACTCGCTAACATTGAGAAAGAGAAGGAGGGTAGGCATGTTCAAAAATGTAAATTCAATAAATGATTTAAAGAGAATAACCTATTTGTTCATCTTACCCGGCTTATTGGTGGCAGCTATATCCACTTTACTATTACAAGTTGCGACTCGTAATTACTCGCTACAGTTTTATTGTACTATTATATTTATGCTTTTTTATATTACCCTATGGATCCTTGCATATAAAAGGCATCCATTCGTCTTGTTCGAAAAATTTCTTATCGTCATAATTGGATGCTATTATGTTGTTACGATTTTATTTGAAGTTCTTCTAAACTATCAAACAGGAGAAAACGATGCGTTAAGTATTTTTACAATTTGGTATCCATTATTTATGATGTATATTTTTATGGTGCTTCCCAGAAAGTCTGCATTGTTTGCTTCCATTGTAGTCGTTGCTCTCCCATTCATTCCAAGTGTGCTATTGTATGGTGGCTTACATGATGGATTCCGAGATTCATTGCTTCAGTTTTATGTTGCATCTATTATTTATATCGTCATTTTGTTTGTCGCTCAGTCAATAATCAATTCATATATAGAAATCAAAGCGGTTGAGAAGCAATTTTATGTCGATCAGCTGACTCAAGTCGGAAATCGCCATCAAATTGATATTTGGCTAAAAGATTTATTACATGAAACGGTTAAATTAGGAGAAGTGTCAGTCGTCTTTTTTGATATTGATTTTTTCAAACGTGTGAACGATCAATTTGGCCATCAAGCAGGCGATGAAGTACTAAAGGCGGTTGCCCAGATCGTCCGACAGCAGTTGTCTGCTGAACAGCATATCGGCAGATGGGGAGGAGAGGAGTTCATTGTCCTTCTCAAGGAACCTGAATGCATTGCGTATGAAATTGCCGAAAAATTACGATTGGCAATTGCTGCGCATGACTTTCCATATGTTGGACAAGTAACAGCAAGCTTTGGTGTGACAAGCAATATGGAAGGCGATACCGCGGGAACGATTTTGTTGCGTGTAGATAAACGATTGTATTTGTCGAAGGAAAAAGGCAGGAACCGAGTAACGGGCAAGATTGTAACTTGATTGGCATTTATAGTATTGCTCTATGAACATATTTGGATGCATGATGGTTTAATGGATATACGAGTCAGGTTTTCTCTTTTTATAAGAGGGAAAGTACTTTATACTGATTGTGGCACTACATTTTCGAATGGAAAGGAAACGTGGGCATGAATCTTGTATACCAAGGGAAGACAAAGGATGTATATAAGCTAACAGATGGCAATGTTTTATTGAAGTTTAAGGATGATGTAACCGGGGAAGATGGTGTATTTGATCCCGGCGCCAACACAGTAGGATTGACGATTGAAGGGGCGGGGAAATCAGGACTCCGCATGACGAAATACTTTTTTGAGGAACTGGAAGCAAAAGGTGTTCCGACACATTATATCGATGCGGATTTGGACGAAGTATCGATGACGGTGAAGCCTGCAACCGTGTTCGGGAAAGGGCTGGAAGTTATTTGCCGCTTTCGGGCAGTCGGTAGTTTCTTGCGCAGATACGGCGCCTATTGTGAAGAAGGGCAACCGCTTGATGCTTTCGTCGAAGTGACAATTAAAGATGATGATCGCAATGATCCGCCAATCTCGCAAAATGCTTTAGAAGAGTTACGTATTTTAACGAAGGATGAATATGAAATTTTAGAAGCCTTAACGAAAAAAATCTCCCGAATTGTAAAGGAAGATCTATCTGCAAAAGGGCTTGATTTATACGATATTAAGTTGGAGTTTGGTCGCGATGCATTAGGAAATGTCATGCTGATCGACGAGATTTCCGGAGGCAATATGCGTGTATATAAAGATGGTCAGTACATAGCGCCGCTTGATCTTGAAAAGTTGTTATTCGATTAAATAGAACCGCTGTTCATTCCAAAGAAGAGGAATGCGCAGCGGTTTTCTCGATTTTCGCTGAAATGGAAAATGAAAACCACAGTGTTAGTAGTCCAAGTGAAATGATAGCAATGATCAAGTAAAACAGCGTTGCGTTCCCGTTCATCCCAAGTTCATCGATGACTGTGCCGTTCAGTAAACCTAATTGAAAAGCAATGAGGACAGGTAGGATGGATGTACAATAGAGAAGAAAGCGGTTGGCAAAAACGAATCGATTTTTCATGATGAACAGAATGGTAAGAAGTTGACCTGCAATGATCAGAACTGCAATAGCAATGAACATACTATGAATATTCATGAAGTTCCCTCCTTTCGCTATATGGACGCCCCGGGTAGGAATAAGTTTCCACTCATAATTTGCTTAACTTTAGGCAAACCTTGGCAAGAGAAATGATTGAGGAGGAATATATGTGAATAAAAAGTGGTTAATTGCCGTCATTGCAGTTTTTTGCATAGTCGCAGCCGGATGTGGGAAAACGAATCAAAAATTACCGGTCAGTGGTGAAAAGGTGGAGACGATCGTCTCACAATTACTGGATTCGGCAGGCAAGCAGATTGGTGAAGTGACTTTGACGGAAGATAGGGAAGGCGTTACGATCAATGTACAGGCTGAAGGATTGCCTCCCGGCGAGCATGGCATCCATATCCACGAAACTGGTGTATGTGAAGCGCCGAGTTTCGAATCTGCAGGCAGCCATTTTAATCCGACTGGAAGAGAGCATGGATTTGATAATCCAAAAGGTTTCCATTTAGGTGATTTGCCGAATATCGAAGTAGATTCAGAAGGAGTCGTTTCAATGAAATTGACGACTGAAGAGATTACATTGAAACGCGGTGTTGAAAACTCCGTTTTGGATGAAGACGGCAGTGCAATTGTTATCCACGAAAAGCCGGACGATTATAAAACAGACCCAGCAGGAAATTCAGGTAATCGAATTGCTTGCGCAGCAATTACGGCGAAACAATAAAAGAATCCGGCTCGTGCAATAGGTGCGCGGGCCGGAATTTTCATTTAAGGCTTTAAAATTACTTTAATGCAATCATCCTCGTGCTCGTAAAAATGTTTGTACGCGGCAGGAGCCTCCTCCATCGGAACGACATGAGTAATAATTTCTGTCGGATTGAATTCGCCTTTTGAAATTTGATCAAAAAGCATTGGCATAAAATGGATGACAGGAGCTTGACCCATTTTTAACGTAATGTTCCGTTCAAACAGATGTCCAAGAGGAAACATATTGTAGAGCGAGCCGTAGACACCGGTCAACTGGATTGTGCCAAATTTGCGGACAGCTTGATGGGCGATTTCAATTGCGCTTAATGTTCCGCCTTGCAGTTTCATTTTTTGCCCGACTTTCTCCGCAATGTTTTTCTTTCCATCCATGCCTACACAATCGATGACGATGTCTACTCCGCCGCTCGTCAATTCTTTAATATGCGCTCCCATATTGTCATACTCATCGAAGTTGAAAGCTTCTACTTTGTTCATTTCCACAGCATGCCTCAGTCGATATGGAACGTGATCGATGGCGATTACACGTTTTGCGCCTTTCATCCAAGAAAATTTTTGGGCCATTAAACCAACTGGTCCACAACCTAAAACAGCTACAGTATCCCCTTGTTTTACACCGGCATTTTCTACACTCCAATAGGCAGTCGGCAAAACATCAGACAAGAACAGAAGGGCTTCATCCGGCAATTCACAAGACTCAGGAATGACAAAAGGTGTGAAATTCCCGTAAGGAACGCGTAAATATTCAGCTTGTCCACCTGAGTAATCCCCGTAGCGCTCCGTGAATCCGAAATAACCACCCGTATCCACATGTGGATTTCGGTTCGAATGATCGCATTGGCTTTCCATTTGATGCTCACAATAAAAACATTGTCCACAAGAAATATTGAACGGAATGACGACACGGTCGCCTTTTTTCACTTTCGTCACATTCGGTCCGATCTCTTCAACGATTCCCATCGGTTCATGGCCGATGACGTAATCTTTATAGGTCGGCAAAGCTCCTAAATAAATATGCAAATCAGATCCGCAAATGGCGGTGGATGTAATTTTGACGATAATATCATCCGGTTTTTCGATTTTCGGAGCATCCACCTTTTTCACTTGGATGTCTTTCACACCTTGGAATGTTACAGCTTTCATTGAATCCCTCCTCATAACTATATCCCTTATAATTCCCCGCAATAGTAGATATAGTCGTGAGAAATGGAAAGAATCATTTTAAATAAAAGTTTTCCGTGTAGTAGGGCTGAGACTTTTCATTGAAAGCAACTCCGATGCCTAAATGGCTATAGTCTTTTATTAAGATATTATCTCGATGGCCTTTTGAGTTCATAAGACCTTCGTGGGCAAAAATACTGCTCGATTGGCCGTATGCTAAGTTTTCCCCAGCTTTGCGGAAGGAAATATGATCCTCTTTCATCCGGTCAAATGGGGATTGTCCTTTCAAATTATCATGGGCGAAATAATCATTGATCGCCATATCCATACTATGCTTGCGTGCTGTTACGGAAATTGTGTCGTCCCATTGCAAAATAGAACGTCCATGCCTAACGCGTGCAGCATTCGTTAAATCGAACAGCTGCTGTTCGAAGCCGTTACGCAAAGAGACGTCTCCTTCCGCGTACATGCCGACTTTTTTATGCTCCAAAGTTGTCGTCACTAACTGGATTGCTGTGACGGTATCTTGCTCGTGAAGATCATAAAACACATAAGCGTATAGATCGCCTAATTTAAATAAGTCCATTCCTTCATTTTCCTGGAATACAAAGACGTTTAACCCTTTTCGGATTTCTTTTAACGGTTCTCCCAATGCTTCCCGTACTTCGGGTTTCGGTGTGCCGTATTGAACGCCGCTTTTTGAAGAAATGAGATCGTCATTCGTATAAATCGCATTCACTTTCCACTTTTCATCAAATGAGATCATAACGAAATTTTGATAGTTTTCATGATAGGTGAACCATTCTGTACCGTATTCATTCATAGAATGACTTTGCGGTTCACCTAATTCGGATTTTACTTGCTCTTCCGTAGAGCCGATTTCAATATTGTGAATGGAAAAAGCTGAGTGATCAGGTGCTGATAAGGAAGGCTTATCCACTTTTTTAGGAATGAATTGTTCCACTTCAGCTGTTTTAGAAGTCAAGAAAGAAAATAGTTTATCCATCGTTGTACGAATCGAGCTCATTGTTTCTGACATCGTTTCTTTAGTAAATGTTTGATCCACTTTATCTTCAACTGAATCTAAGAATGAAAGATCGATGTATTTTGAAACGGGTTCCTCCCATAATGGTTTTGCGATATAGAGTCCTGCTATGAATAAAAGAAATATAAATAGTCTTTTCACGGGATCGCCTCCTCTCTTTCATTGTACCCGCAAAGGCTGCGATGAATACAGCATATGCTTCAGACATCCTATATACGCACGGTTGTCCGTAAGAGTTTCAGGCAGGAGGAAAAGACGGTATACTGATAGGACAATGATGGAACGGAGAATGACTATGACATTATCGAAGAAAATGAAAAATGCGCTTGTAATAGAAGAAAACGAGCCGCTGTTCATCTGCCCGAACTGCGGATTGGATATGAAGCTTATCGATCGGGCAAGCCTCGTTTGCGGGAATGGTCATTCATTTGATTTGTCGAAGAACGGCTATGTCAATCTGTCGCCGCAAGCACATGCGACAAAGTACGATCAATCTTTGTTCGAGGCGAGGACTGAAGTGATGCGGAGCGGATTTTTTGAGCCGGTTATTGAGCAGATCGTTTCCCGGTTGGATGCGCAGTTCGAAAATCGGGAACGGCCACTTCTTTTGGATGCTGGTTGTGGGGAGGGCACGCATTTATCGATCATTCATTCCCGGTTGAAGGGCAATGCAACAGGAGCGGGAATCGACATTTCGAAAGAAGGGATAATCGCCGCAGCAAAAAATTATCCAGGTTATGTATGGAGTGTGGCAGACCTTGCGAATTGTCCATTTCAAGATGGCAAATTCGATGCCGTATTAAATATATTATCTCCTGCGAATTACGCAGAATTTGGACGTATTCTATGTTCGGACGGCTATATGATGAAAGTTGTACCGGAGAGCAAATATTTGGTGGAATTACGTGAAATCTTTCATGACGGTGAGAAAAAGGAGGATACGAATTTTTTAGAATGTTTCAGCCAATATTTCGATGAAGTTGAAACAGAGCAGATCACTTACCGTTTTTCATTGTCAGAATCATTATTAGCTTCGCTTATTCGCATGACGCCGCTAACATGGAATGCTGATGAAGCGAAAATTGGACAGGCAATGCAAGCCGGTTTGCATGAAATGACAGTCGACTTAAGAATTCTTTCTGGCTATAAGAGGCGTCATTGACGAGAGGAGCTGTGTTGGATGTTTGGTGGAATTAGCGCAATTCCAAGTTGGTTTTATATATTGGCGATTGTAGTTGTAATTTTAATTGTCGTTTTTATTGAATTTAAAACGAGATAGGGGAGATTTCATTGGCTGAAAAGAAGGGCAAGCGGCAAAAGCCGAAATTGTCGGCAGAGCATGAACGGATGAACATTGAAGATATTTGGGGAAAGGATCGCTTCGTTGAAAAGGTCCGTTTTGAAGGGGGAACGGTGTATGGGGGAGAAGAGGAACGGTTCGTTTTCGATGATTGCTTATTCAAAGATGTGTCTTTCTCAAGTGCTGAGATGAAAGGTGCAGAATTTGTAGATGTCGTTTTTGAACGATGCGATTTTTCGAATGCGGTATTTGAAAACGCAGTGTTCCGCCGATGCGAAATCATTCATTCCAAACTGACAGGCGCAGATTTTTCAAGTGGAAAATTGGCCCATGTTCTTTTTACGGAATGCGAAGGACGTTATATGAACTTCAATTTCTCGGAGTTGAAGGAAGTGGATTATACAGATTGCAATTTGACGGATTCCGACTTTTACGAGTGTAATTTTGCACAAGTTCGTTTTGAAGGCTGCAAATTAGAGAACAGCAATTTCTCAGAAACGGATTTGGAAGGGGTCGACTTATCCGGAAATACATACGATCGCATCGAAGTGAGCTTGCCGAAAATCGCGGGCTGCATCGTCTCCAAAGAGCAGGCGATCGGGTTTGCACAAGTATTGGGTTTAATGGTGAAAGAAGATTGATGGTATACTAAAATCACTTTGAAACAGAAAGCGTGGCAAAAAATCGATGTTAACATTCGAACAAAAACAAAAAATTATAGAAGAGACATTCCCGGAACTTTCGAAGAAGGAAGTGTCCATGAAACGGCTCAACTACCATTATGAAGAGAGTTTGTACGAAAAAACGGTCGTCGTTCAGCATTTGCATCCGAACGGCAATGGCTTCGTATATGTGGAAGGCATTGAAGGATACGAACCTGATGGACGCGGCCTCGTCAATATCCGGGAAGCGACCGAAGAAGAATTGATTCAAACGATAAATGACGCAATCCATGCATTATCGACTGAAGAAGAGGAAGAGGAACCGCTTGAAGAAATCTGGCAGAACGCCGAAGGACAAAAGCTAACACTGCTTGAGGAAGACGGGTTCTTCAATGTTTACCACGGCTACAACCTCGAAGATGGCTTCGGAGACTACGAAGAAGCGGTTGACTATTTACACGGAGAAAAGTTTGAACGCATCGTAGGCGGAGGTGATAAAGAATGAAAGGCAGAACGCTCGTCATCGGCCTCGTCCTGTTCGTTCTGATTATCGTAGCAGTCATCTACTTCGCCATGATGGCGCAATTTGAAAAAGATGAAAGCGGAACAACAGTGGAGACAGTGATTGTTGATTGAAAGTGGGGTTTCGGCGCGCATTCAGACGTTGAGTCTGGATGCGTTTTTGGATGTGGTGTGATATTGGGCAGTTGTGGTAATACATTGGGGGGCTATAAGGTAGGATCGTGCGGAATGCTGCCTGGGATTGGGCGGTTGAGCAAGATACCTGATCGTATTGAATGATTGTACTGAAGTATCGGGCAGGCACCTCATCAGAGCGGTTGTTATGCAACATCGAGATCGATGAAGATTTTGCCCAGTTGCAACGCTATTTATCGCAATCAATTTCAAGAAGTATTCCAGTACATATAAAAAAACCACTTTCCGAAGAAAGTGGTTTTGGAATGTAAAAGTTAAATTAGTTTTTAACAACGTTAGTTGCTTGAAGTCCACGTTGACCTTGTTCGATTTCGAAAGTCACGTCTTGGCCTTCTTCAAGAGTTTTGAAGCCGTCGCCTTG
Source organism: Sporosarcina contaminans (assembly GCF_042679045.1). NCBI lineage: Bacteria > Bacillati > Bacillota > Bacilli > Caryophanales > Caryophanaceae > Sporosarcina > Sporosarcina contaminans. The sequence goes on from NZ_JBHTLT010000047.1 coordinate 60,028, forward strand.
GATAGCGGAGAAGTGTACGAATACATCGTCGCCATCTTCACGTTCGATGAAGCCATAACCTTTTTCTGCGTTAAACCATTTTACTTTACCTTGTTCCATGTTTGTTTCCTCCTCGTGCACTAATGGCACATTGTGTTACTATCCTTGCTCAAGTCTTGAAGCGGTCAAGCGATGAATCGTGACCATCACGCCGAACAAAAATAATTCTCCTTTATCATAGCAGAGCTCTTTTCTCAATGCAAGCAAAAAGATTTAAAAAAATATGTCTAAGAGCTGATAGATGATCGCAGCTAATGTAGCTGAGATCGGCAATGTAATAATCCATGTCATAACGATTTTTTTTGCGACATCCCACTTTACGCCTTTAACGCGTTGTGCCGTACCAACGCCCATAATGGATGATGAAATGACGTGAGTCGTGCTGACTGGCAGATGGATCAATGTAGCACCGAAAATGATCATTGCTGAGTTCAAATCCGCAGCTGCGCCATTGACAGGCCTGATTTTCATAATCTTTCCGCCGACTGTTTTAATGATCTTATAACCACCGATGGAAGTTCCGAGCCCCATTGCCGTAGCGGCAGCTATGCGGACCCATAGTTGGATGTCATCACCGGTTTGCAAGTTTGCTGCAATCAATGCCATCGTAATAATCCCCATCGCTTTTTGCGCATCATTCGTACCGTGGGTGAATGATTGCAGCGCGGCAGTTCCGATTTGCAAATAGCGGATTCTTTTATTTGCTTTAAACAAATTCCGGTTTTTTAACAAAACCTTGAACAGGGACATCATGAGAAAACCGCCCGCTATTGCGATGAACGGGGATAGTATAAGGGCTTCCATAATTTTCAGGAAACCGCCGTAGTTTAAAATTCCAAATCCGGCTGCAGAAATGGCAGCGCCTGCGATTGAACCGATCAAGGCGTGGGAGGAACTCGAAGGAATTCCGTAATACCAAGTGATTAAATTCCAGGCAATTGCCGAAATGAGTGCAGCTAAAATAACTAACGATCCATTATCCAATACGAACGGATCAACGATATCTTTTGAAATTGTCTTTGCAACACCAGTAAATGTTAAGGCGCCTATGAAATTCATGACGGCAGCCATGTAAATCGCTGTACGTGGTTTTAACGCCCGCGTTGATACGGATGTCGCAATAGCGTTCGCCGTGTCGTGGAAACCATTGATGAAATCAAATGCCAAAGCAAAAACGACAATTGCTATCGTTAAATACAATACCATATCCATAAAAAAGAGCTCCTTACGCGTTCCGCATAATTATCGTTTCAATTGCATTTGCCACGTCTTGACAATGGTCAGCAATGTCTTCTAATAGTTCATAAACGTCTTTGAACTGGATAATCCGAATCGGATCCTTTTCACGGATAAATAGTTGTTTAATGGACGTACGAAGGACTTCATCGCAAATACGTTCATATTCTTTTATCAAAACAGCGTGATCGCGCATCGCAACCAACTTCTTCCGCGAAAGCAATTCCATCGCCTTCACGATTTCATCCGAACTTTTCACGATGTTATCCATGAATTTTTGTACGTATTCATCGATATCAGTAAGCGAAAACATTTCAAGATTTGCGGAAAAATGTTCGATGCCATCAAGGATATCGTCCATTTTAATTGCTAACTGTAAAATATCTTCTCGCTCAATAGGCGTCATAAATGAAGTGTTCAGCTTCGAAATGAGGTCATGGATCATGTCATCTCCAGTCGTCTCATACTCCTTCAGCCGAATGCTTACTTCCTTCAAGTCTGCAACTGAAGTCACTTTAAAATCATTTGCATAATGCATAGCTTCTCTTACATGCTCAGCAATCGACAGCAGTGCAGCGAAAAAAGGATCAGTTTTACGTTGACTAAACATCTTTCTGCCTCCATCCGTTTCCGGAATCAAATTTCAATGTACCTATCATAGCAAAAATCGACAAAGATAAATACAAATTTAAACACATGATTGTAAAGATAATGTGACAAGAATCGTAAAAAAATTTCATAGAAAATTGAAACTTAACCAGAAGCCATTCGTATATAAATTTAGAAGGTAACTTACTTCCTGCGAAGCGCGCTCGTATGGAATTGGAGGTGAAGATATGGAGCTGTTCGGCATGCCGGTTGTGAACGTCTATTTGACAGTTTTGATCATTGCGGGGTTGGCAACGGTATTGTATTTGTTTTTCAGCGACATTACAGAAGGAATTGGCGAAGCTAGCCCGCTGTTGGATCCAGCAGTTATTTTGGCTTTTATTACTTTTACATCTGCGATTGGATATATTTTGGAAATTGCAACGAAATGGAACCATGCACTCATCTTGGTTATAGCAGCAGGGGTTGCAGCCGCATTGGATTTCCTTTTGTACTTCTTCGTACTCCTACCTTTAAAGTCCGCAGAAGTCTCATTGGCCTATACGGATGATTCTTTGACAGGGCAAGTAGGAAAGGTGATTGTTCCGATACCAGCCGATGGTTATGGGGAAATTGTCATTGACACTGTCAATGGAATCATTTCAAAGCGAGCGGCGGGTTATGAGAATCAAGAGATTGATTACGGGAAAGAAGTATTGATCATTGAGGTAAAGGAAGGGACGTTTATTGTAAAAGAATACGAGCCTTTCCGTTTTAAGTAATTATTCAAAAAGGGGGAAATAAAGATGCCAGGAATTTTTATTGTCATCGGGATTGTCGTATTTATTCTGTTAGCAATCGTACTTGTTTATATTTCCAAGTACAAAACAGTTGGCCCGGATGAGGCATTAATCGTTACGGGTAGTTATTTAGGAAGCAAAAATGTACATACGGATGATTCGGGCAATCGGGTGAAAATCATCCGAGGCGGCGGTACATTCGTATTTCCGATTTTCCAACAATCAGAGCCGCTAAGCTTACTTTCAAGCAAATTGGAAGTAACGACGCCCGAAGTGTATACGGAGCAAGGTGTACCGGTTATGGCGGATGGAACTGCCATCATTAAAATCGGTGGATCCATTTCTGAAATTGCAACAGCAGCAGAACAATTTTTAGGCAAATCGAAAGAGGATCGTGAAAACGAAGCAAAAGAAGTTTTGGAAGGTCATTTACGTTCTATTTTAGGATCGATGACAGTAGAAGAAATTTACAAAAATCGTGATAAGTTCTCGCAAGAAGTTCAACGTGTTGCGACACAGGACCTTGCAAAAATGGGATTAGTCATCGTTTCATTTACAATTAAAGATGTTCGGGATAAAAATGGATACCTTGATTCATTAGGTAAGCCTCGAATTGCGCAAGTGAAGCGTGACGCAGACATTGCGACAGCAGAAGCGGAGAAAGAAACACGCATTAAACGGGCGGAAGCAGATAAGGATGCACAGCGTGCCGAATTGGAACGCGCGACAGAAATCGCAGAAGCGGAAAAGGAAAACCAATTGAAGGTTGCCGAATATCGCCGCGAGCAAGATGTCGCAAAAGCGCGCGCAGACCAAGCGTACGAATTGGAATCCGCACGTGCGAAACAAGAAGTAACTGAACAAGAGATGCAAGTTCGAATCATCGAGCGTCAAAAACAAATTGAATTGGAAGAAAAAGAGATACTACGCCGTGAAAAACAATACGATTCAGAAGTGAAGAAAAAGGCGGATGCGGACCGTTATGCAATCGAACAAAATGCAGCTGCTGATAAATCTCGTCAATTGGCGGAAGCAGATGCTGAGAAATACCGTATCGAAGCGCGTGCAGCTGCCGAAGCTGAAAAGATTAGGCTCGATGGTCTAGCGAAAGCCGATTCACAAAGGGCACAAGGTGAATCCGAAGCAGATGTTATCCGCATGAAAGGTCTTGCAGAAGCGGAAGCAAAACGAAAAATTGCGGAAGCCTTCGAACAATACGGCCAAGCTGCTGTGCTCGATATGATCGTCAGGATGATCCCTGAATACGCGAAACAAGTTGCAAGCCCACTTTCCAACATCGACAAAATTACAGTCGTTGACACAGGCGGTGGCGAAGGCGGCGGTGCCAATAAAGTCACTTCCTATGCCACAAACCTGATGTCAACATTGCAAGAATCATTGAAAGCCTCATCAGGTATCGATGTAAAAGAAATGATGGAAAGCTATGTAGGCAAAAACAATTTACGCCCAAGTATCGACAACTTAACAGAAGAAATCCGCGCCTCCAAATCAGAGACGGCTGCTGAAGAAGAATAATAAGCAATCGACACCCAAACCGCTTGGCGGTTTGGGTGTTCAGCTTGTTGACAAACGCTCGCATACTGCGTTGCTCGTCTCGCTCGTCCCCTCATGAACCTAAGTTCTATTCGGGTCTTCGCTCGACTTCGCGCCTTGTCTGACAAGCGTTTTCAAGCCAAGCTGGGCAAACACCTATCTCATGACTACAAACCTTATTTATAGCACTGCAATAAGTTACGCCAGTAAAATGGTCAGTCGCGCTAGTATTCTACGATGCCCCGCCAGAAGGTAAGCTCTTGCGCCAGAAAATCTCCTCATAGCGCCAGTACCCCTTTATTTCGAGCCAGAAACATCGCCCTTCACGCTAGTATCCATCCCCCCAAACACAACATCTTAAGAATATCTTCATTTTTATCCTCACTGTGCCTTAAGATTTTCCGGCTACAATGAATCCATAGATTACGTTATGGAGGGGTTTTGATGATACGGGTTCGTGAGTTGTCCCATTCATTTAAGATTGGAAAGAAAGACAAGGAGAGAAGGGTGCCTGTTTTGAAGGGGCTTTCTTTTGATATACGTGAAGGAGAGGTTGTTTCGATTGTTGGGCGGAGTGGTTCGGGAAAGTCGACTTTGCTGCATATTATGGCGGGGTTTCTGAAGCCGGATGAAGGTGTGATTGAGGTGGATGGAACAAAGACGTCGCTGTTTGATGAGGCGCAGAGTGCGCAGTTTCGCTTAAAACATTTCGGATTTATTTTTCAGAACTTCCAACTGATGCCGGGTTTGACGGCGTTTGAGAATGTGGAGTTGCCGCTGAAGTTGGGTGGGGTGGCAAAAAGGGAGAGGCGCCGAAAAGTGCAGGAGCTTATGGAGCAAGTTGGTTTGCAGGAGGTTCAGGATCATTATCCGAATGAGTTGTCGGGCGGCCAGCAGCAGCGAGTGAGTATTGCGCGTGCGCTTGTGACGGATCCGCCGATCATTTTTGCGGATGAGCCGACAGGTAGTTTGGATTCGGAGACGGAGCAAGACATTTTACTACTCATTCAATCGCTTAATAAGACGCGTGGCATTACGTTTGTCATTATTACGCATGATGATACGGTTGCGGAAACTGCCGATCGAATTTATCGGATGCATGATGGAGAATTGGTTGAAGGAGGTATTATTCATGCAATTTAAAGATCAGGTCGATTTTGTTAGGCAGCATATTAAAAAAAATAAGCTGCGCGTGTTTATGACGATTTTGGCTGCAACGATGGGTACTGCTTTCCTCATTGTTTTAGCGTCTGTCGGCTTTGGCATTCAAGATACGATTCGCCAGGAAATGTTGAGCAATCGTTTAATTACGGAAATTGATGTGTTTTCAGGTGAATTAGATGAAGCAGATGTAGCGAATTTAAAAAAGCGTGATCATGTGAAGGCGGTTGTTAACCGACAGTCCGTCGGCATTCGCCAAGAAACCAATTTGAATGGTTTTGTAGGTGAACCGAATTTGATCGTTTCCGATTTCGGTGAGGAGGCAAAAGTGGGCTTTGCGCTGAAGGAAGGGCGGCTTCCGGAGAATGAGCATGAAGTCGTTGTCGGCAGCCACTTTGCTGCAGCCTTGTTTGATCCGAAAAAGATGAATACCGAAGGGGAGCCGATTGCGTATAACGGAAAATTATTAGGTGAGCAGTTCATATACAAAATGGGGCTCTATGAAGAGGACGAGCTGTTTGTGGATGAAATACCGCTGACGATCGTTGGCATAGCAAAGGAGCCTTCTAAGGACTGGCTGCAAGACGTGAAAATTTATGCGGATGCATCTGTCAAGCCGAAGCTGACAGAGATTTTCAATTCAAATGTAAGTGACGTGGAAGATGTGGAAACATCGGACTTATTTTATAGTGATGTAAAAATGTATGCCGACCAATTGGAAAATGTTAAGTCAGTTAGCCAAGCGATGAAGGATGAAGGATATTCTGTCTATTCAATTGCGGATGAACTTGAGCAAATGGACGTATTTTTCCTTGCCCTAAAGGCCGGGCTTATATTTGTCGGTACGATCGCGATTTTGATCGCTTCCATCGGTATATTCAATACGATGACGATGGCGGTGACGGAGCGGACAAGGGAAATTGGTGTCATGAAGGCAATTGGTGCGAGCCCGAAATTAATACAAAGATTGTTTTTAATGGAAAGCGCATGGATTGGTGTCTTAGGTACGGTCATTGCAATTATCATCTCCTATGGGGTTAGTTATGTGGCGAACTTTTTATTGCCAATCATCGTAGCATCCGCGTTAGGAGAAGAAGATTTAGGCGGTATGGACGTAACATTCTCGATTATTCCGTGGCAGCTCATTTTAATCGCTTCAGCTATTAGCATTACAGTAGCGATGATTTCAGGCTGGCGACCTGCGCGCAAAGCGACAAAAATCGATGTCATTCAAGCATTGAGACAAGAATTATAAGAATGAAAAATGCAAGGTCTGTAAAAGAGGCCTTGCATTTTTCAATCTCTTTTCCCGCTGAGGAAATTTGTTAATATAGAATAAACGGAATAAAAAGGAGAGCATATGACATATATCAATGAAATGAGAAGTTTAATAGGAAATGCCCCTTTGCTTACTGTTGGGTGTGGCGTTATTATTACAGAAGGAGACGCCATATTGCTGCAGCATAGGACGGATGAGGATAATTGGTGCATTCCTGGTGGTGTGATGGAGTTAGGCGAGACGTTTGAAGAGACGGCAAAGAGAGAGACGTATGAGGAAACGGGGCTCGTAGTGGATGAACTGAAATTATTTGGTCTCTATTCAGGAGAATCGTGCTTTGTGACATATCCGAATGGCGATCAAGTATATAGTGTGCAAGTCATTTTTCAAACAACGTCCTTTTCTGGTGACTTGCTTCAGGACGGCGAGGAAACGAGAGAACATCGGTTTTTCAAAAGCGATGCCTTGCCAGATAACCTGAATCCGAGACAGAAACAATTCATAGTAGAATGGTCGAGAGGCAAAACAAGTCGTTGACTAAAATAACTTACCGGATCATTTCATTTTATTTCCCTTGAAAAAAGGTGCATGATAGAAGAGGGAGTTTTCAATTTATAATTTGAAAGGCGGATGAATGATGGATTATCGTATTGAGCATGACACGTTTGGTGAAATTAAAGTGCCAGCGGATAAATTATGGGGTGCGCAGACGCAACGAAGCAAGCAGAATTTTAAAATTGGCGGAGAGCGCATTCCGCTGGGCGTCATTCGTGCGTTCGCTCATTTGAAAAAATCGGCTGCGATTGCGAGCCACTCATTCGGGAACTTATCTGAAGCAAAAATGAAAGCGATTAAAACGGCCGCTGAAGAAGTGATCGAAGGTAAATGGGACGATCATTTCCCGCTTGTCGTATGGCAAACAGGAAGCGGTACACAATCAAATATGAATATGAACGAAGTGTTGGCAAACCGCGGCAATCAGCTGCTTGAAGAGTGGGGAGAAGAGGATCGACTCCATCCGAATGACGATGTGAATAAATCCCAAAGCTCTAATGATACTTTCCCGACAGCATTGCATGTTGCAGGAGTCATCGCAGTGGAGCGTGAGCTGTTGCCTTCGCTTCAAGAGTTGAAAAAGACGCTGCATGATAAATCAGAAGCATTTATGGATATTATTAAAATCGGTAGAACGCATTTGCAAGATGCGACGCCGCTTACATTAGGACAAGAAATTAGTGGTTGGCACCGGATGCTTGAAAAAACGGAAAAGATGTTGCTTGATAGCGTGCAATCCATGAAAGAATTGGCGATCGGCGGAACTGCTGTTGGTACAGGATTGAACGCGCCTAAAGGCTTCGGCGACAAAGTGGCGGAAGAAATTTCGAAATCAGTTGGCATTGAGTTTACATCAGCATCGAATAAATTCCATTCTCTTACTAGCTATGATGAAGTCGTTTATACACATGGTGCAATGAAAGCACTTGCGGCAGATTTGATGAAAATCGCCAATGACGTGCGCTGGCTTGCCAGTGGACCGCGTTCAGGCATCGGTGAAATTACAATTCCTGAGAATGAACCAGGCAGCTCGATTATGCCTGGTAAAGTAAACCCAACTCAAAGTGAAGCGTTGACAATGGTCGTTGCCCAAGTCATGGGGAATGATGCAACGATCGGTTTTGCAGCGAGCCAAGGAAACTTTGAACTGAACGTATTCAAACCAGTGATCATTTACAACTTCCTGCAATCCGCGAAATTGCTTGCGGACGGCATGCGTAGCTTTAATGACAATTGTGCAGTCGGAATTGAGCCGAATCGCGAGGAAATCGACAATAAAGTGAAAAACTCGCTTATGCTAGTCACGGCGCTGAATCCACATATCGGCTACGAAAACGCAGCGAAAATTGCCAAAACAGCACACAAAGAAGGAACGACTCTAAAAGAAGCCGCACTGAAAACAGGCTTGCTAACAGAAGAACAATTCGATGAGTACGTCGTTCCGTCGAAAATGATTGGACGTTAATATGGATTGCCTGTTCTGCAATATCACAGCCGACCCTGAACAGCAAATTATTTTTGAAACGGATCTTTGCGCGTATATTCAAAAGCCGTCAGAGCAACGAGTGTTGGAAGGCAGCGGTTTAATCGTGCCCAAAAGACATGTTTCTGACGTGTTCGGATTAACAGCCGAAGAATGGCGCGATACGCAGCAATTATTGGTGCGGGCGAAAGCATATTTAGAAGAAATGTATGAACATGAAGGCTACACAGTTGGCTGGAATACGGGAATTGTCGGTGGACAATCGATTCCCCACGCGCATCTTCATGTCATCCCTCGGTTTAGCGATGAGCCGCTATCGGGGAAAGGTATCCGTTATTGGATTAAACAAAAAAACAACAAAAGAGGTACAATGTCCACAAAGTTGTAACTACACTGCACGGCACTATCCGTTATGATGGAAGGACAAGACAATCAAAAGGAGTAGACTTGCATGAAGAAAACCCTTTTATCCATTTTAGCCATCTTTGCGCTTGTCCTTTCCGCATGCGGAAGCAAGACGGCAGACGGCGATCACGAAAAAGAATTGGCGGCAGGAGAGCAAAAGCAATTGCCGAACGGCGATTTGCAGGAAGTGACTGAATCTGCTGCTGTGTTGCCTAAGTTCCTTGACGATAAATCGGAAGACATGAGACTTGTCTATCAAGTTGCGGCAACTGCTTCGGACGTACTATCATATATGCCTTGTTATTGCGGCTGTGCAGAAAGCGCCAATCACGGCAGCAACTTGAACTGTTTTGTTGATGAAATTCGTGAAGACGGCTCAGTCGTCTGGGATGATCATGGCACTCGCTGTCTCGTATGCCTCGAAATAGCAGTGCAATCCGTTCAAATGAAACAAGATGGCAAGTCGATGACAGAAATTCGTACTTTCATCGATGAGCAATATAAAGAAGGTTATGCAGAGCCGACGGACACGCCGATGCCTGCATAATATGACGCCCTGCTTCATAAAAGCGGGGCGTTTTTTTGATGAAGGCAATTTATTTTTCTGAATTTGTATATTGGGCTTTAAATTTCTTTTGAAAGAGCGTATGATGTGGGAATGAAATTTGAAAACCTCAATTTCATTATGAACATGAAGGGGAGATTGTATGGTTTTTGAAGGGAATAACAAAGTTCGCAGAAAAATTTATCAAGCAATCGAAGGATTAACCGATGATGAGTTGAATGGTAAACCTAAAAGCGGAGGATGGTCACCAAAGCAAATTTTGGAGCATCTAACGTTGATGGAAACATATATAGCGGCAAAGATTTTAGAGGAACTGAAAAATCCGGAAAGCGAGCGGGCTTCCAAAAAAATTCTGCTAACAGGAAGCCGTACGGCGAAAGTTGAATTGCCTGAGCCGACAAAGCCTACTGAACAGTACATGAATGCGGCAGAAATCAAAGAAGGGCTGCATAATTCAAGAATCTATTTATTAGACGTCTATGAATCATGTAGTGAGGAAGCGCTTCGCAATAAATCAATGGTGCACCCGACGATTGGGCCAATTCCGTTAATCCAATGGTTTCCGCTAATCGGGATCTATGAAAAATGCCATCTTAAACAGTTGCGAAAAACAATTGATGAATTGAAAATGAATGGAACAGCGACGATCACAGCTGGAGATTTTGATTCATAATTCCCTAATCAATTAAAAAAGCTGTCTGGAAAGTCTCATCGACTTTTCAGGACAGCTTTTTTTGTTTACTTAATATACATATCACTAACTAATAAATCTTTTAAAAGATCCGAAGGAATTTCAAACGTGATTACCCCCATATAACCGGGTGCAATTTCATATTTATCGAAGGAGATGACGAGCTTATGATTATCGGTAATATAAAATGATTGGTCAGGTTGAATGGAAGTGAAAGCACTATCAAATTCGTCTTCTGTGAAATAGATGACGTTTTCATCTTCAGCCATTTGCCGTTCGATTTCCGCTTTAATATAGGCGCTAATCGTCTCGATATAGCGTTCATCTTTAAATAGGCTCGGCAAAGTAATTAAGACGTTATCGACTTTATCGATTGTATCGTACTGCATTGTCGTTGATGAAGATGCCGCCGTATTTACTTGGTATCTTGCGATCGACAAAATCCGGTCGTTATCTGTTAAAACTTCATAACCGGAATCTACCCCTAAATGTCCTCCGCCTTGTTTTTCCAATTCATCAATCTCTTTTTGAAATTGTTCAAAAAGCAATTTGTTTTCTTCAATGTATTTCTCATTCAAAGCAGATTGCAATGTTTCATTTTCCAACCCTTCAATAGCGGGAGTTTTAACATTCGCTTGGTACGTCTTCTCGTCAATCGTTAGTTCTTGCACAGTCAATACTTGAACGATGGAGCCTAATAATGGCACATTGCCCATTGCTTGTGCGAATGAAGGGCTGATATTGATGCTGCCTACGAATAGAGCGGCGGCGGCAGCCGTCCCAATCATCCAATTGCGGAAGAAAGGTCGTTTTTTCTTCACCTTTTTCGCTTCCCGAATAGAATTTTGCACGACTTTATTGAGCTCATCTGGAATATCGATGTTTTCGTACTCCTTCTTTAGCTTTTCAAATTTACTCATATTGATACTCCTCTCCCATATCCACGCGCAATTTCCTTAGCGCCGTATATAATCTTGTTTTCACTGTATTGACATTGTCGCCTGTAATGTCGGCGATTTCTTCGATTTTTAAATCCTCAAAGAAACGTAAAATAATAATTGTTTTATACGTTGGAGGTAAATGGTCGACAGCTTCCTGCAAATCGAAATCCGTTACTTGATTGTCGGATGCTGGTAAATGTACTGTTAATATTTCGTCATCCATGACAGTGACACGTTGATGTTTTCGGATGAAATCAATGGCAGTATTAACAATAATTCGATAAAACCACGTTTTTAAATATTGCACTTCTGAAAGTCGATCGACTGAACGCAATGCTTTTAATATTGCTTCTTGCACAATATCGAGCGCGTTTTCTTTATTTTTTACATAGCTATATGCCAAACGATAATGCGCATGTTGGTGTTCCACGATAAAAGCTTCCACCAGTTCGAACTTTTCATCTTTTGTCATGACTTCGTTCACCTTCTATTCATTCCTCTTGGACTAGAGCCGAATCTCCTTCACAGTTTGTAGACGCCTCCGGAATCGAGCCGGATTTGTTTGCATCGCGATGTCGTCTCATTTAGTTTAACGGGCAACTCTATGTAAAAGTTTTTATATGAATGGATTTCATCACTATTTCTTATTAGTACAGAACCTGAACACAATGACTTCAATTATAGGTGGTGCTATATGTACTCTGTTCGCCAATCCACTTTTGAATTGACAAATACTGTTAACAAGCTCTTCTTACATAATAAGCAATTGTGAATGGGAATCATGAAGAACCTTTTTCCATAATAGAAAAGACGATCTCTCACGTTATCTGAATATGCTATACTTTTGTTACTTATAAGTAAAGGGACGTGTTGTTATGAAAGACTGGCCATTTGTAGCTTCGTGGAGCGGTGGGAAGGATTCTGCGCTTGCTTATTATAGAGCTTTAAAAACCGGAGGCATTTCGAAACGGATATGGACAATGTTGGAAGCGGATGAGGAACGTTCAAAATCGCATGCATTGCCTCCGGAAGTACTTCATGCGCAAGCAGATCGTATTGGTGTCCCGTTCATGACGCGCGGGGCGGATTGGGAAGAGTACGAGACGCAATTTTTAGATGCGATGAAGGAATGTGTAGATGCAGGTATTCCGTACGGTGTTTTCGGGGATATCGACTTGGAGGATCATTTACATTGGGTGAAAGAGACATGTGCCAAAGTTGGGATGGAGGCAATTCACCCATTATGGATGGAACCGCGCCGTAAACTGTTGGAAGAATTTGTACACGAAGGTTTTGAAGCGTATATTGTCGTCGTCAACACGAAAATGATGCCAAGCAAATTTATCGGTCGCAAATTTACGATTGAACTAATGGATGAGTTGGAGGCGCTTGGTATTGATTCCTGTGGAGAATCGGGTGAATTCCATACGATTGTAGTGGATGGGCCGATTTTTAGCAGCCGTGTGCCGATTGTATTTGGGATGCAGCATGAAAGAAACGGTTATTTGTTTTTAAATGTTGAATTGGAGAATGGGATGTAAGAAGCAAAAAATAGCCTATGCCGTATTTAGCGAATATGAATCGCGTTCAAAGGACATATTGTAAAAGAAGGCTATCGATCCAATCAAATTGGAGCAGAAGGAGGTTGGAATTGTGAAAGAACAGCTAACAGAAGCATTTCGCCTATTTTATGAAGAGAGGTTTGATGAGGCGGAGCAGCTTTATCGAGCCTGTCTTTCGGAAGCAGAAGAAGGTTCTCAGGATGCCAAAACAGCGCTTCATGGCTTAGGCTTTACTCTCTCCATGAAAGGCGAATATATAGAAGCTATTGCATGCTATGAAAACCTTCTACTTAGCGCCATTAAAGAACAAAACCATCTTAGTGAAGCTGTTGCACTACACCAAATTGGAATGGTCTGTCGGATGAACAATGACTATGCACTTGCAAAGGACTATTTTCAGAGGGAAAAAAATGTGCGGGAACAAAGCTTATTAGATGACCATATCGGGTTTTCCGCAAATGCATATGAATTCGGACTAATCGCCTTACATGAAAACCGCTTGGAGGAAAGTCTCCAGTACTTTAATGAGGCAATTGAACAAGGAAATCTTGCCAAAGATCATATGTGCATTGCTTGCGCCTATCGAGGAAAAGGCCAGTATTATGAAGCTGCCGAAAATAAAGACGAAGCGAAAGAAAGCTTTCAGAAAAGTGTCCATCATTTTTTAGAAGCAGGAGATGAAAAAGGTGCTGCAGAAGTTCAAGAAATGATACGCTCATTAAATGAGTAGCTTTTGGATAACCGAATGTATTTGTTATTTGCACTGTATCTTTGCAATGAATGATTGTTCCAAGGGTACAGTGCAAATGAATTGTACGTTATAAATTTTATTTATATAATAAAAAAGTTCGCGACATCTTTTGAAAAATCGTAAACAAACGTAAGCTGTGTACGATACAGATAGAGGATAAACAATTTAGATGGGGGAAAAGAACGTACGGATGAAAAACTCAGAAATTGTCTCCTTAATTGAATCGACAATTCAAGTCGTTAATATGGACGTGGAGCTAGTCGTTGAAAAAACTGGTGTGAACATGATGTATGATTTCATTAAAAATGAAGTGGTCGTCGATGTTGATAGGGTTCAAAAAGCATGTAAAGAAATGACGCCGGCCATGCCGCTTACTACTTATATAAAAACAGTAACAATACACGAATTAGGTCATTCAATGGATCGAAAAGCACTTCTTTCCTCTTTGGATAGAGCTGTTGAAATCATTGAGGCCAAAAAGCAGGCAGCTGCTGAAAAAAGACCGAAAGATTTGCCGTTTGTCACAATGCTTTTAGAAGAGCATGAAACAGATATTGCCTTCGAAGAAACGGCATGGGCAAACGCGGAAATTTTAAATCGCTTTTATGGAGTGGTAGATTGGGATAGCTTTGAAAAAGTAAAGGACCATAGCATGGCTACGTATCGTTCAGCTTATGAGGAAGACTACGAAATTTTCGAGCAGCTGAGAGAAACGCAGGAAAATATCATTGCTGTTTATAATTGAACTTATATTTATATAAAAACCGCCATCCGGATATAAATTGGATGGCGGTTTTTGCATAGGCAAAATCATTTAGTGATCTTCTACATCCATTAAGAAAATACGTCTTTCGAAACTACCACGGCTCTTCGCTTTTTCTGACCGAATTTTTTCAATATCCGCTGCAGACAAACCGTAATAATCCGCTGCGGCGTGTATAAGTTCCAACAGATCCGATAGTTCTTCTGCAATATTCATAGTTGTTGTAGCTGTCTCATATTCAGAAAGCTCTTCGTGCATTTTCTTATTCAACTCTACTAAATATTCATCTTCATTCAGAATTCTGAAGTTTGCTGTCTTTCCGTTGTTTTGTATCATTTCCGGAATCAAATCTCGCACTAATTTATTGTAAGTTGGCATAGGCTTATTCCTTCCTACCTAATGTCAAATATCCGGATGCTTTTAATTCCCGCTCTAAAAAAGGATTCGCTTGTAGCATATTTCGGAATGCTTCATATTTCATAAACGCTTCAGGCGCGGGCTGCTTATTCGTCCGGTATGCGCGGATTAAAATGTTTTTCGGCGTATGCTCCATATCGATGAACTCCAATAGCTGTGCGTCATAGCCAACTAAAGATAGCAATTCAGCGCGGATTGAGTCTGTCGCTAAAGCAGAGAAGCGTTCTTTGATCAATCCATGCTGTAGCATGATATCCAATGCTGGTGACTGAATTTGAGAGAACAGCTCATGTTGGCAGCAAGGGACGCTTAAAATGACATTCGCTCCCCATTTCACTGCCCTTGCAAGCGCCATATCTGTTGCGACATCGCATGCATGCAATGTAACGACCATATCGACAGCGGTCTCTTCGTTAAAATCATTAATGTCTCCAACTAAAAACTTCAATTGATCATAGCCGAGGTCTTCTGCGATTCGGTTACATTCCTCGATCACTTCTTTTTTCAGATCCAGCCCTGTTACTTCGATGTCTATGCCCTTTTCAATATGAAGATAGTGGTAGAGCGCGAACGTTAAATACGATTTGCCTGAGCCGAAGTCTAAGATGCGGACAGTGCGGTCTTTTGGCAAATAGTCGAGTGCGTCATCAATAAATTCAATGAAGCGGTTAATTTGCCGGAACTTATCGTGTTTTTGCTTTTTCACTTTACCTTCAGCTGTTTGCACGCCTAATCGAATAAGAAAAGGGTAAGGAGTCTCTCCGTCCAACAAATAGTTTTTCTTCCTGTCATGTGATAAGTCTACTGTTTTTAAGTCCCTCGTTTTCTCAGCTTTCCAAGAAACCTTGAACTTTTTTGTCAGCTGGATATGGATGTTTTCATCTGCAAATTCTGCTTGCAACTGTCTAAACTGCTCTAATAGTTCCGCTATATGCGGACGGATTTCGCTTATTTTGATATTTTCATGTTTCAAGATGCGTTCGTAGTGATATTCAAATTGAATATGGACTTCTTGTTTAATTTCTACAGGCTTCAGTTTCACTTTTCGCAAGTCTGCAGTTTTTGTGCGCGGCTGGCTAATTGTCCCGCGAATGAATGAACCATCTTGAATCCGGTGGACGATTTGATCCACAAGCTCTTCAAATGTCATATGTTCGGACTCCTTTTTAATAAATATGTGTTACTACAATAACAAAAGGAGTTAGCGATTTGCCAACTCCTGAATTGATTATTTGAGAGAGAATCCTTTTTTCTCTAAGAATTCCTTCATATATGTGCGTTTCGGTGCGGATAAAAAGTCCGCCATCTGTTCTGACCATGCAGTGTCCTTTTGATTGGACCCGCGATTCAAGTAATAATCATGCATCGTTTGATCGTAAGATGGAAGGATGTCGTTGTATTTTTCGGCGTTGTAGTTATTTTCATGGATGATTGCTTCAACAGGTAATCTTGGTTTTACTTCATTCGCTTCGTCCGGCACGCCGATAGACATGGCGAACATAGGTGCAACGCCATTTGGCAAGTTTAGCAATTCACTGATCTCTTCAGGAGCATTGCGGATTCCTCCTATGTAGCAAATGCCATATCCTTTCGATTCTGCAGCGATAGCGACATTTTGTGCAAATAGTGCTACGTCAATTGAGCCGACTAACAGATTTTCTACATAAGAAAAGTCTATTTCCTTACCGTTAAGTTCCGCAGCTTTTGCAAGACGGCAATAGTCCGCGCAAAAAATAAGTACTGCTCCAGCCGACAGCATTTGCGATTTATTCTTAGATAGCTCCGCCAATTGTTCACGCTTGCCCATATCAGTGACATGTATGACAGAGTAGGCTTGGACGAAATGGGAGCTTGCCGCATGCTGTCCGGCAGATACAATTTCTTTCAAGTCGTCTTTTGTAAGCGGTATGTCTTTATATTTTCTTACGGATGCGTGTGATTTTAGCAATTCAATGACCATAAAACAACCTCCATTTTTTCGTTATTCTCTATTTGCTGATTATATTCATGTTACACTACGATAAAAATTTAAGAAAGGATGTGCATTAAATTGGGATGGATTGAAAGCATATCGTTGACGACAACGCTCATTGTTTTATTTTTAGTTGTCATTCCGATTACTGTAGCCATCTTCCTTTATTATTATGACAGAAGACAGAAACAGCATGCAATTCTTCGGAATTACCCTGTATTGGGGCGAGTTCGATATGTCTTGGAAAAAACAGGGCCAGAGCTGCGTCAATATTTGTTTGATGATGATAATGGCGGAGAGCCTTTTAACCGGGAAGATTATTTGCATATGGTGTTGCCGGGTAAATACTTGAATAGTGTAATCGGCTTCGGATCGAAACGGGATTTTGAACGTCCTGGCTATTTTATTCGCAATGCTATGTTTACGAAACAGAACGAGGAAATGCGAGTGGATAATGAGACGTTAATTGAAACAATGCGGTACAAAGTCGATGAAGATGGGCTCTTTTCTCGTAAGGAGCATCGAGAAAAGATCCCTGCTT
Source organism: Sporosarcina contaminans (assembly GCF_042679045.1). Classification (NCBI taxonomy): domain Bacteria; kingdom Bacillati; phylum Bacillota; class Bacilli; order Caryophanales; family Caryophanaceae; genus Sporosarcina; species Sporosarcina contaminans. The sequence goes on from NZ_JBHTLT010000047.1 coordinate 77,331, forward strand.
TGCCGTGGCTATTGCCAGAAGAGGATGCGATTGTCATCGGTCCGAACTGCGAACATCCTTTTCGAGTTCGCAGTTTGTTAGGTCAATCGGGCATGAGCTATGGAGCGCTTGGAGAAAATGCAATTACTGCATTATCAAAAGGAATTGGGATGGCGAAAGAAGCTTGGATGAATACGGGAGAAGGCGGTTTGTCACCTTATCATCTAGCAGGCGATGCACATATTATCGCTCAAATCGGTTCAGGACTATTTGGTTTCCGGACAGAGGATGGAGAGTTTAGCTTTGAACGACTTCGTGAAAAGGCTGAAATACCACAAGTTCGGGCATTCGAAATTAAAATGGCACAAGGGGCAAAAATGCGGGGCGGTCATGTAGAAGGTGAAAAAGTAACCGAAGAAATTGCCAAAATCCGAAATGTCGTGCCGTTTACGACAATTAATAGTCCAAACCGTTTCAAACAGTTTAATGACTATCCGACACTTTTTGATTTCATTGAGAAAATCCGCGATCATACAGGCAAACCTGTAGGAATCAAAATCGTTATCGGAGGCAAAGAAGATGCTGAAGAGCTTGCTTCTTTTATGCGGGAGACAGGGAAGGGCCCTGATTTTATTTCACTTGATGGTGCCGAGGGAGGATCGGGTGCTACTTATCAAGATTTAGCGGATAGTGTAGGGCTGCCGCTTAAATCGGCTCTTATATTGTTGGACGATGCACTTAGGAAATTTGAAGTGCGAGATGAAGTGAAAATTATTGCATCCGGCAAAATTACAACGCCTGATAAGGCAGCTATTGCACTGGCAATGGGAGCAGATTTAGTACAAATTGCTCGCGGTTTCATGATATCGGTAGGCTGTATTATGGCACATCGTTGCCATACGAATGAATGTCCTGCAGGTGTCGCAACGACAGACAAACATTTACAAAAAGGGCTTGTCGTCGAAGAGAAGAAATATCGGGTAACCAATTACATTTTGACGATGCGTGAAGGATTGTTCAGAATTGCGGCAGCTGCTGGTCTTGATTCTCCGACAAAATTAGAGCGGCATCATGTCCTTTATAAAGATGAAAGAGGAAGGGTTTTTCCAATTGAATAAGATAACATGCCATTTTGCCTGTGAGTAAAACATGCATTTTGATTAAAAGGTCCTAAGACTGTATCGGAATTTTATGATAATATAAAAGTAACTAAAGTTTCATAGAAAGGGGAATGGTGGATGTCTTTGTTAAATAAAACAGTTGGCGAGATCGTGAGGGAATGGGCGGACTTATTACCGAATCATGAAGCGTATGTTTACCCGAAGTTAAATTTGCGGAAAACCTACAAGGATTTCGATCAGGAAACAGACATGTTAGCGAAGGCATTCATCGGTATGGGGATTCAAAAAGGGGAGCATGTAGCAATATGGTCTGATAATAAGCCGCAATGGCTGCTCAGCCAGTATGCGACGGGCAAAATGGGGGCTGTCCTCGTTACTGTGAACACGAATTACCAGGCGAGAGAACTTGAATATTTATTGAAGCAGTCTGACGCGACGACATTAATTTTGGATGAAGGCTTCAAAGGAACGAGCTATATTGACATTGTTCGTTCAATTTGTCCAAACTTGCTGGAAAACAAAGATGGCGTCGTTACTTCAGAGAAATTGCCAAAATTGAAAAGAATAATTTTGATGACGGATCGGGAAGAGGCAGGCATTTACAAATGGTCCGAGTTTTTGGCACATGCCGAAGGAGTATCCGATGAAACACTAAAGCAGCGTAGTAGTGAAATGTCTCCGGACGATGTAATCAATATCCAGTATACTTCCGGGACGACTGGTTTTCCTAAAGGCGTTATGCTAACGCATCGAAATATTGTAAATAACGGTAAGATTATTGGGGACTGCATGAAGTTAACGGAAAAAGATCGTGTTTGTATTCCGGTACCCTTTTTCCACTGTTTCGGCTGCGTCTTAGGGACAATGGCAGCAGTGACACATGCATCAACGATGGTACTGTTGGAGCAGTTTGATCCGGTAGATGTACTGGAAGCTGTAGAAAGTGAGAAGTGCACTGCGCTCCATGGTGTGCCGACGATGTTTATTGCAGAGTTAAACCATCCTGATTTTAAAAAATATAATACGTCTACATTACGTACAGGCATCATGGCAGGCTCTACTTGTCCAATCGAAGTAATGAAGCGGGTAATCAATGATATGGGGGCAAACGAAATTACGATTTGCTATGGACAGACGGAATCATCACCTGTCATTACACAGACTTTGACAGATGATCCAATTGCAAAAAGAGTGATGACTGTCGGGAAACCGCATCCATATGTTGAAGTGAAAATTATCGACCCGGTTACCGGAGATGAAATGCCTATTGGAAGTCCGGGGGAACTTTGCACGCGAGGCTATCATGTAATGAAAGGGTATTACAATAACGAGGAAGCGACACGTGAAGCGATTGATGAAGATGGCTGGCTCCATACTGGGGATATCGCTGTTATGGATGAAGATGGGTACATCGATATTACCGGACGGATTAAGGATGTCATCATTCGAGGCGGTGAAAATATTTATCCGCGAGAAGTTGAGGAATTTCTCTATACACATCCGGGCATTTCCGACGTCCAAATCGTAGGAGTTCCTGATCCTAAGTATGGTGAGGAAATGATGGCATGGATTATTCCAAAAAAAGGGGCCACCATAGATGAAGAATCCGTACGGTCTTTTTGCAAAGGGAATATTTCATTCCATAAAATCCCGAAGTATATTAAGTTTACTGACGAATATCCAATGACAGCGTCTGGAAAAATCCAAAAATACAAATTGCGTGAAATGGCTCTTGAAGAGTCGGTTACGTATGGAATATAGATTAACAACGAAAGATGAAGGACTGCAGCCTGTAATTTGGCGTGTAGTCCTTTTTTATGCATGAAATTTTCATAAGAAGCCATTCTATTAAAGAGTCATTCATATAACGTTGTTTCAAGTGTTCCATCCATATGGTAAATTGCTAAAACACCATTTTGCGCATTTACATAAGGTTTGGCTCTCTCTAATAATTCATTTTTTGTTTCTTCCTTAAAGATGGCTTTTTCGCCTTCTTTTTTCATTAACACCCAATGGTCATCACGGGCTTTTGCTACATATGTTGGTCGATCGTTGTCATCTCCGGTCACATATTCCCTTGCTTTTGCAGTGGCGATCGAAATCGCACGTCCTTCGTCATAATCTTCCCGTAGCAAAGCATTGGCAATTTCAATCGCTTTGTTTCGTATTTCAGGTTCTAAGTTTTTAAATGAATCGGGGTAATCTGTTCTTGTCCACGGCATAGGGAATCGCCTCCTTATAAAAACAATTCCCGATAGGATTCAAGTTAAACGCCTGTATTTCGATCTTTTTTCCGGAAAGCTAAGAAAGGTTCAAGTGCTCTTTCCGTTTTCATATGAATAAAGGGCACTTTTCGCTCTTCAGGCTGTTTCAGTTGATCCGAAAAGAATTGCGATAATGGGTTCGGATGACCAGCTCCGTTCTCCGCATCGACTTTGCTTGCCGCATAATAAATCTCGCCGATCGTTGACCAATAGGCAGCCCCTAAACACATAGGGCAAGGTTCTCCACTTGCATATAAAACGCAATCTGATAAGTCCACTGTTTGGAGAGCGGAGCAAGCTTCCCGGATGGCAAGTAACTCAGCATGTGCAGATGGATCGTTCTCAATATGCACACGATTTGTTCCTTGCCCAATTATTTTTCCATCTTTTACGACAATCGCGGCGAAAGGTCCACCGCCGTCTTGAACATTTTTAATTGCCATATCGATCGTCGTTTGAAGCCATTCATTATGTGTCATTGTCGAATCCTCCTTGTCGAAATGATTCATTTCCCGGGAAATGAATGTAAATTTATCATACCATGTCTATTTTTAGCTTTGTGGGGTATTGACATTTAAAGTATATACTTTATTGTATAAAAATGATGGTATTAAACAGAAAGTTTGGAGGGGGAATATTGTGACTAACGAATCATATCAGTTAATTTCCATCGCGTTATATATGGCTTTAATGCTTTTCATCGGTTGGTATGCTTTTAGAAAAACATCCAACTTAACGGACTATATGTTAGGCGGGCGTTCTTTAGGTCCTGCTGTTACCGCTTTAAGTGCTGGCGCGGCAGATATGTCAGGCTGGCTGCTAATGGGTCTGCCTGGTGCCATTTATTCTTCAGGTCTTATGGAAGCGTGGCTTGCTATCGGTCTGACAATAGGAGCTTACTTGAACTGGCTCTTAATTGCACCACGTCTTCGTGTATACACGCAAGTTTCCGGTGACTCAATTACAATTCCAAGTTATTTGGAAAACCGTCTGAAAGATACATCACGCTTCTTGCGTATCGCTTCAGGATTAATCATACTTGTCTTTTTTACATTTTACGTTTCTTCAGGAATGGTAGCCGGCGGGAAATTTTTCCAAAGTTCATTTGGGCTTGACTATCATTATGGTTTATTGATTGTGTCAGCAGTTGTTATCGCATATACATTATTTGGCGGATTCTTAGCGGTAAGTTATACAGATGTCGTTCAAGGTTTGGTCATGTTCTTCGCATTGCTATTAGTTCCAATTATCGGGTTAACATTAACAGGTGGATTTAGTGGAACGCTGGAAAGTATTCGTGACGTGAATCCGGATTTCCTTAGCTTGACAAAAGGTGTATCAGTAGCTGCAGTAATTTCATCACTTGCATGGGGACTCGGCTATTTCGGCCAACCGCATATTATCGTTCGTTTCATGGCGATCAAATCGGTAAAAGAAACGAAAAGTGCAAGACGAATCGGGATTGGTTGGATGGCCTTAAGCTTATTCGGAGCGATCGGAACTGCATTAGTTGGTATTGCCTACTATCATCAAAATACGGACGCGACTTTGGTCGACCCTGAAACCGTTTTCATCGCACTTGGTCAAGTATTCTTCTATCCGCTTATCGCAGGGGTGATCCTTGCAGCCGTATTATCAGCGGTTATGAGTACGATTTCTTCACAATTAATTGTAACATCCTCAGCGCTAATTGAAGACTTATACAAAGCTGTCATCAAGTCAGATGCGGATGATAAGCGATATGTTTTCTTAGGAAGAATGGCAGTATTGATCGTATCGATCGTCGCGATCATCTTAGCTTGGCCGAACAAAGAATCTATATTAAAGCTTGTGTCATTTGCATGGGCAGGATTCGGTGCAGCGTTTGGTCCGATTATCGTCTTATCTTTATACTGGAGAAAGATCACTGCTGTAGGTGCTTTATGGGGAATGGTCACAGGCGCAATTACAGTTGGAATTTGGGGCAATATCAAAGTATTAACAGATAACTTGTATGAAATTGTTCCAGGTTTCATTGTTTGCCTTATCGTCACTTACATCGTTAGTTTGATCACATACAAACCGAACGCTGAAATCGAAAAAGAATTCGATGATGCGCTTGAGTTGCTTGAATCTGAAAGGAAATAATGAATAATATCCTCCGGTCTGTTCATTAATGGGCTGGGGGATTTTTAAATTGTAGTGAGGGCATCTCACAAAGTGCCTTGCAATTGGCTTGCAACACAATGTAACTCGCTCGCATTCAAACGATGCGCTATTCATTTGCATTACAATGAAACGCAAACGCAATGTAGAGCTTGTATGACAAGATAAAGCGATAGCTCAACACCTTTCTACCCCCTCCCTTATTATATGAATATCCTAACCTTTTAGTAGTTCATTTTCCCTCATCGGTTGCTGTAAAAAAACATAGGATAATAGTAAGTAGTGATTGGTATGGGAAGGGGGTGGATAATGTGGGGAAGACGTTGTTAAAGATATCTGTCGTATATTTTATGATCGGTATCGCTTTTGGATTGTATATGTCGATGACGCATGTATTTAAACTGACAACGGTTCATGTGCATGTGAATTTATTGGGCTGGATGTCATTGGCTCTAATCGGCTTGATCTATCATTTGTACCCGTCGTTAGAACGAAATAGTTTGGCGAAGGTGCATTTTTGGCTCCATAATATTGGTTTGCCAGTAATGATGATTAGCATTGCAGCGGCTATTTTGGGCGGCCCGTCATTCTTTTTCCCTCTTGCGACAGCTGGAGGAGCGGCTGTTTTGATTGGTATTTTCTGTTTTGGCTTTAATGTTTTATTTAGATTGAAATAATAGACCTTACGATCATCCTCTGGTTGGCGGTTAGGACCGGAGGATTTTTATCGTTGCCAAACAATTGGACTATGGCATCACAATGATCGCCTGGGGGTTCCTTGTATGATACGCTGTTTGAAAGTGCTATTGGTTGTATTCAAGAATACCGTCCGCTCATAGATGGATGGCTGGGAATTGATTGGGGATAAAGGATGCATTCTAATTATGCTCTGATCTTTGTAAAGCATATTGAATAGTATCAATCTAACTTTCGCTGTATCAATTGGATTAACGGACAAGCCTGAATATTGTATAGTGAGAAAAATGGCTGAGGAGGTATGGATTATGAAGTTAGATCATGTTGTTTATTTTACGAACAAGAGTCCCGAAGAAGTTGTTAAGGAGAAGAAAGATGAAGGGAAGCATGTCGTGGAAGGTGGGCGCCACGAGAAGTGGGGAACGCATAACGCATTATTATATGTAAAAAATGCATATGTGGAATGGCTTTCCGTTGAGCATATGGATATTGCTGAGAATGTAGATCATCCATTGACCCGATTATTGCTGCATGATGTTAAGTATGGGGATGGATGGGGAACACTTTGTTTATCAATTGAAGGAATTGAGCGTTTTCGTGACGAAATTGAGAATAAAGGATTTCGGACTTCCGGTGTGATAGATGCTGAACGGAAAACGACTTCAGGCGAATTGAAGAGATGGACAATGCTATTTGTTGAGCAGCCTGTGTCAGGCGAATTGCCTTTCCCGTTTTTCATTGAGTGGGAAGAGAGTGAGGAAGAGCGTCTTGCGAAGCTTCGCGAACAGGGTATTTTGACTGCGGAAAATGAAAATCTTGCAATTCATGAGTGTGTTTTTGCAGTAGAAGATCCGTTGAAGGAGACTGGAGAGTGGGCTGTATTGCTGTCACAAAAAGTTGGCGATGATCATAACATTGTGCTGGAAAACGTCCGCTTGAAATTTGTCCAAGCTGAAGGCGATTTGAAGCGTGAAAGACTGCAAGAAGTTGTGATTGGCGCTGCTGTGGAGTAAGAAGTTGTTTTGTAGCATTGTTGAGCGTTAAATGATTTTTGCGTGAATGGACGCAGATTATGCGGGACTGGGAGACTTTTTGTAGGTGACAGCATTGATTATGCGTTTACAAAGTGAATTATGCGCATTTGGCTTTGTTTATATGCTGATGATGTGTTTAGAATGCTGTACTTTGCAAATCAATGCTGATTCGATCGGATGCTATTGTGTTTAGGAATTGGGTTGTTGTGAAAGGGGATTTTTTATGGAGATACTAGTGGAGTATGCGTTATTAGTAGGCGTACAGGAACAAAATGATGAGCATTTTGAGTATGAGATGGAAGAGCTGAAAAACTTAGCTGAGGCGATCGATGTGACGGTCGTCGGGAGTGTGACGCAAAATTTGGAGCGGCGGAATTCGACTCATTATGTTGGAAAAGGTAAAATCCAAGAGATCCGTCGTTTTTATGAGGAGGCGGGGGCGAATTTAGTTATCTTTAATGATGAATTGTCGCCTTCTCAAATTCGTAACTTAGAGCAAGAGTTAGAGGTGAAGGTAATAGACCGGACGATGCTCATTTTAGATATCTTTGCACGTCGGGCACGGACGCATGAAGCACGGATGCAAGTGGAGTTGGCACAGTTGCAATATTCGCTTCCACGGCTCGTCGGACTGCGTGCTTCATTGAGCAGGCAAGGAGGAGGTACGGGCGGCGGTTTTCAAAATAAAGGTGCCGGTGAAACAAAATTGGAGCTTGATCGCCGGAAAATCGAGGATCAGATTGCAAAGCTTCGCAGGGACCTTGAACAGGTGAAGGAGCAACGGGAAACGCAACGGAAACAGCGAAAGCGGAGCGGGATTCCGGTCGTATCGATTGTCGGCTATACGAATGCAGGAAAGTCAACGTTGCTCAATCAGTTATTACAACGATTCAATGACGACGATACGAAAAACGTGTACGAGGAAGATATGCTGTTCGCGACTTTGGATACGTCAGTCCGTCATTTGAAGCTTCCCGACAAAAAAGAATTTTTGCTAACGGACACAGTCGGGTTCGTTTCCAAGCTGCCTCACCATCTTGTGAAAGCGTTCCGTTCAACGCTTGAAGAAGCGAAAAATGCTGATGTGCTATTGCATGTTGTCGATGTGTCGAATCCGGATTATCCATATATGATGCAAGTGACGAATGAAACATTGCATGAGATTGGCGTGGAAAGCGTCCAAACGATCAATGTATATAATAAATCGGATTTAGCGGAAGTCCCTTATCCGAGGACGAGCGGAAGTACGGTATGGATTTCTGCAAAGGAAGCGGCAGGATTGGACGAGCTGATCGATTTGATTAAGAAAACGGTTTTCGGCCAATATATTACGTGCAAGTTGCTCATTCCATTTGAACGTGGGGACATAGTTTCTTATTTGAATGATAAAGCGAATGTCAAACATACGGAATATGAAGAAGGTGGAACACTTATGACTGTAGAAATGGACAGTAGTGAGAAAACGAAGTTTGAGGAGTATATCGTAAGCCATTAAAAAACTGCACCGCTTCGTTGCGGTGCAGTTCTTATTTATAAAGAGAAAGGGGGTGGGATGGTAATAGTATGCCCGATTCTCAAAAAGTTAAACCTCTTGAAATTGAATTGAATGTAGGCGGGAGAAAATGCCGCCCTTATTCACCAACTCTTCGTATTTGCCGTCCTCGGCGATGCCTTCTTCTGTTACGACAATGACACGGTCTGCATCACGGATTGTCGCGAGGCGGTGAGCGATGACTAATGTCGTTCGATTTTCTGCGAGTTCATTTAAAGATTGTTGGATGATTCGCTCCGTTTCTGTATCTAAAGCTGAAGTTGCTTCATCCAAAATGAGGATCGGCGGGTTTTTTAAAAACATGCGAGCGATGGCGAGGCGTTGTTTTTGTCCACCTGACAGTTTCAAGCCTCTTTCACCGATTTGTGTTTCATAGCCATCAGGCAAGGAAGCGATGAAATCCTCCAAATGAGCTTTTTGTGCCGCTTCGAATACTTCCTCATCTGTTGCATCCAATTTACCGTAAGCAATATTTTCTTTAACGGTCCCTGTGAATAAAAACACATCCTGCTGCACAATTCCGATTTGCGAACGCAATGATTGCTGTGTCATATTGCGGATGTCAATTCCATCGATCGAAATTGCTCCTTCATTTACATCATAAAACCTTGGAATGAGTGAAGAAATCGTTGTTTTACCAGCACCTGAAGGTCCAACAAATGCGATTGTTTCCCCCGCTTTAATCGATAGATTGATGCCGTTTAATACGTCTTTATTGTCATCGTATCTAAAATGGACATCATCGAATAAAATATCACCCTTCAAATGAGAAACGGCGATTGCTCCGGGACGGTCTTGAATTTCAGGTTCTTGTTCAATTAAGTCCCTGAATCTACGGAAACCGGCCATCCCTTTTGGATAGAGCTCTAACAGCGCGCTGATTTTGTCGACAGGCTTAATTAGAATGTTAACGAATAATATGAAACTGACCATTTCCCCGATTGACAGTTTTTCTTTGATTGTAAACCAAGCTCCAACTACTAATACGACGAGTGTAACGAGTCTTGTCATCATATACATGCTTGAGTGAGTCCAAGCCATGACGTTATATGCGACAAGTTTCGCTTTGCGGAAATTGCCATTGTCTGTTTCAAAGCGTGCCATTTCAAAGTTTTCATTTGTAAATGATTTAACGACGCGTGCTCCTGAAACGGAGTCTTCGACACGGGCGTTGACATCCGCGATTTTTCCATACATATTTTGCCATGCTGCATTCATTTTCACGTTACAAAATGTAACGAGCAAAATTAGGAACGGAATCATAAGAATCGCAATAATAGCAAGCTCAGGATTAATTGAGAACATGAGCAAGAAAGCACCGACGATCGTCATAACCGCAATAAAAGCATCTTCCGGCCCGTGATGCGCTAACTCGCCGATGTCAAACAAATCATTCGTAATCCGGCTCATGACATGTCCGGTTTTCGTATTGTCGAAAAACCGGAATGATTGGCGATGCACATGATTGAATAATTGCTGGCGCATATCTGTTTCGATGTTAATTCCTAATTTATGACCTAAATAACTAACGACATATTGAAGGAATGTACTTAACAAATATACAGTGAAAAGCAAAATGCTGACCGTTACGATTCTTCCCCAGTCGCCCGAAGGTAAAAGCTGATCAATAAACCATTGGACAGCCATCGGAAATGCCAATTCCAATAATGCGACAGCTATTGCGCTTGAGAAGTCGATAATGAAAAGTCGTTTGTGTGGTTTATAATACGAAAAGAATTTTTTAAGCATTTACTATTGTTCCTTTCTATAGTTAATTGCTATTATAGCGGAAATTCGTAAAGATAGGTTACTAAAATTTCGAACTCCGAATGATAAAGAAGGAAAAAAGTTTCAGAGAATTCTTCTGTGTAGAAAGAATCAAAAACGATTATTTTCTTAAAACAGTGGAACCCTTTTCCATTCTTCCCGTATGATTAACTGGAAGCAAATAAGTTAGTAGAAAAGGAGAGACCAATGATGAATAAGTGGTTAAAAGGGATGGCAGCAGGAGTTCTTGCACTCGGTTTAGCTGCATGCGGTTCCACAGCAGAGCCTAAAACGGATAGTGAAACAGGAGAAAAAGCCAATGTCACAAATAAGAGCGAGATGACTGCTCAAGAAGTATATAACAAGGCAATGTCTGTCTCTGAAGAGCAAAAGAATATGCATGCTGTTGTTGATGTCGATCAAAAAATCTCTGTACCAAGTGAAGATTTCGAAATGGACAGCAAAATTAAAATGGATATGGACATGATCGTTGAGCCGCTTTCCATGTACCAAAAAATGAGCGTGGACATGGGACCTGATATGGGCAAAATGGATATGGAACTGTATTTAACAGACAGCGAGTTCTATATGCAAGACCCTGAATCCGGTGAATGGTTGAAATTCACAAACGACATGTACGATGAAATCATGGCTGAAATGGGTGGAGAAACTGACCCAACTTTAGACATGGAAATGTTCAATGAGTTCAAGGACGATTTCAAATTCGAACAAACAGATGACGAATATATTTTAACGTTAAGCGCATCTGGCGAAAAATTCAACGAGTTAATGTTAGAACTAATGAACGAAAGCATTCCTGAAGATCTAAGCGCAGAAGAAGCTGAAATCATTGAAAACATGAATGTAAACGGCTTGACGATCGAAATCTTTATCGACAAAGAAACATTCTACACGAATGCATTTAACTTGGATATGGATATGGACATGAAAGTTGAAGAGCAAGAGATGAACATTACGCAAAAAATGAAAGCTGTAATGAGCAAAATCAATGAGATTGACGAGATTGTCGTTCCACAAGAAGTTGTCGACAATGCAATCGATCTCGGTGAAATGTAATAAAGGAAAGCGCCAGCCTCGGCTGGCGTTTTTTTGTGGTAAAAAGTCGTTGGATAGGGATGGCAGGGCTGATGTGAGCTGAAATGTGGCACGGCAATATTTGGAAAGGGGCTGCATAATTGCGAGGAAAGTTAGGTTGGAGAGAGGGGAATATGGCGTTTCCATTTAATTGTAATACAGAAGGAGAAGAAGGGAGTTGCTACTAGGGGCTGCGATGAGTCGAGAAGTTAAGACTTTAAAATCCGGTTATGCGAACGCTACGCTGATTTGTGCGCATTTGAGTGAGGCTTATACATGTTTGGGGAGTTTTTATGCATTACCTCAAAGAAATATGAGTGTGTATATGAGAATATGCGTTTTTGACTGACTTTATGCGTCTTTAAAATGAATTATGCACTTCTACATATGGCATTGGTTCTGCGTGGTATGTGCTGCTTAATCGGCCACGGTTCAATATTTACGAAACTTGCCACAAGTTGCGCAAATACTGAGATTTAGCATGTTAGATCGGTATATTCAGAAGAAAATATCGTTTAATTGATAATCATTTTCAATTATGAGTTGACATGAAATTCTTAACTGATATAATTGGATTTGCGGCTAATTGATAATCGTTTTCATTATAACTGTTCTCATTTAGGCGCAAATATTCGATATCGGAGTTCTTCATGAAGAAACGTTATTTGATTACAGCGCTCATAATACTTTCCTTCCTATCGCTTTTTGTAGGGGTAAGTAGCATTACACCGGCGGATCTACTGGACTTCCAGTCGGAAGAGATGGAAATATTCTTAATCAGCCGTTTGCCTCGTCTAATTGCAATTATATTGGCTGGTGTAGGAATGAGTATTACCGGTCTAATTATGCAACAGTTAAGTCGAAACAAGTTCGTTTCGCCAACAACGGCAGGAACACTGGATGCTACCCGATTAGGGATCTTAGTATCTATGCTTTTATTCGCAAACGCAACGATGTTTGAGAAGATGATCGTGGCATTTGTATTTGCGCTTGCGGGAACGTTATTGTTTATGAAAATTTTGGATCGAATTAAATTTAAGGATGCCATTTTCATTCCGCTTGTCGGGTTGATGTTTGGAAATATCCTTTCTTCGATCACTACTTTTTTCGCCTATAAAGCAGATGTCATCCAAAATATGTCGGCCTGGTTACAAGGTGACTTTTCGATGATCATGAAAGGGCGATATGAAATATTGTACATAAGCATACCCGTCCTCATCATAGCTTACCTGTATGCGAATCGTTTTACGGTCGCCGGTATGGGTGAAGATTTCTCCAAGAACTTGGGACTTGCTTATAAGCGGATTGTCAATATCGGCCTCATTTTAGTCGCTCTAATTACGACTACGGTCATTTTGACAGTAGGGATGATTCCTTTTTTAGGATTGATTATTCCAAACATCGTTTCGATCTTCAAAGGAGATCATTTGAAGAAAACGTTGCCGCATACAGCTTTGTTAGGTGCGAATTTCTTGCTAATATGCGATATTTTGGGAAGGGTGCTCATTTATCCTTATGAAATATCAATTAGCCTTATGGTTGGTGTAATCGGAAGCGGAATCTTCCTCTACTTGTTGTTTAGGAGGAAGGCATATGCGTAATTCAACGAAACTCATTATATTATCGGCGTTTGCCGCAGCAGCTTGTGCGTTGTATTTATTCCAAGGGTTGAACGGAAGCTTTGATTATGCATTGCCTCGTCGCGGTATTAAAGTTTTAGCAATGGCCATTACTGGGGTTGCGATCGCCTATTCAACTGTTGTATTCCAAACGATTACGCATAACCGTATTTTGACACCAAGCATTATGGGACTGGATTCATTATATTTATTGCTGCAAACTGTTATTATTTTCTTTCTTGGTTCTACCCATATAACAGTTGTCAATCAGCATGTGAACTTTGTTTTATCAATTTTAATAATGTTTTTCTTTGCGCTTATTTTGTACCAATTTTTATTCCGCAGGGGAAATCAGCCGATCTATTTCCTATTATTAGTAGGGATTATCTTAGGAACGTTTTTCGGGAGCATCACGACTTTCTTCCAAGTGCTGATCGATCCAAACGAATTTTTACAAGTGCAGGATAAGATGTTCGCAAGTTTTAACAATGTGAATGGAGATTTGGTTTGGTGGGCTGTAGGAATCGTCTTACTGACTTTTGTTTTTGGGTGGAAATGGTTTAACGACCTTGATGTTCTGTCTTTAGGCAGAGACACCGCCATTAACTTAGGTGTTCCTTATGACCGAATCGTTCGTTTAATGCTTATTATTTCAGCTGTGCTTATTGCAGTTTCGACAGCTTTAGTTGGGCCGATTACGTTTTTCGGTTTGATCGTCGCCAACTTATCCTATCAATTTTTCAAAACTTACAAACATAAAGTTCTTATAGCAGGTGCATCGGTCATGAGTATTATTGCACTTGTCGGAGGACAATGGGTTGTTGAGCGTGTGTTTACATTCTCGACAACGCTTAGTGTCATTATTAACTTTGTCGGCGGCATCTATTTCATCTATTTACTATTAAGGGAGAGTCGATCCACATGATCCAAGTTCGAGAGTTGTCTAAATTCTATGGGAAGAAAGCCGTTGTGGAAAAAGTAAATGTCGATATTCACCGAGGTAAAATTACTTCTTTCATCGGCCCAAATGGGGCGGGTAAGTCGACATTGCTTTCAATGGTAAGTCGTTTAATTGATGCGGACACTGGAGAAGTGCTTGTAGATAATGATCATGTCCGGAAAATGAAGTCCAATGAGTTTTCGAAACGGGTTTCCATTTTGAAACAGTCCAATTTCATGAATGTGCGGCTGACGATCCGTGAATTGGTTTCATTTGGTCGATTCCCGTACTCTCGCGGCAAGCTGACTGCGGAAGATATTCGCATCGTTGAGCAAGCTATGGATTATATGGGATTGATGGATATGCAGCATGATTATATGGATGAACTGTCTGGCGGGCAACGTCAACGGGCATTTATCGCTATGGTTATCGCACAAGATACGGATTATATATTGTTAGATGAACCGCTTAATAACTTGGATATGAAGCATTCCGTGCAAATCATGAAAATTTTGCGCAGATTGGTTGATGATTTAGGGAAGACCGTCGTCATCGTATTGCATGACATTAACTTCGCGTCTGTCTATTCAGATCGGATTGTTGCTTTAAAAGACGGTAGGATTGTCAAAGACGGACCGACGCATGACATTATCAATTCAGATGCATTAAGAGAAATTTACGATATGGAAATACCAATTAAAAAAATGAATAATTGCCGTATATGTGTTTATTTTAATTCATAAAAAGGATGGTTAGAATGAAAAAGATTTCATTTACTCTGCTATTGGCAGCATTTCTACTAGTGCTTTCAGCTTGCGGCTCTAAAGATAATAATGAGGGCAATAACAGCAGTAACAGCGATAAAGCAGAAGAGCAACAAGTAATTTCTGTAGAACATGAATTAAGTGACAAAGCTGTAGAAGTTCCGAAAAACCCGAAAAAAGTTGTTGTTTTTGACTTTGGTACGCTTGATACGTTGGATGAGTTAGGAATTGATGCAGTTGCAGGATTGCCTAGAACGAATATCCCAAGCTATCTTTCTAAATTCGATGATGATAAATATACAAACGTTGGGAGCTTAAAAGAGCCTGACTTCGAAGCAATCCATGCTTTAAATCCAGATTTAATTATTATTTCTGGCCGTCAATCTGCTATGTATGATGAATTCACGGAAATCGCACCTACGATTTACGTAGGAGTCGATAATGAGAACTATATGGAATCTTTTAAACATAACATTGAAGTAATCGGTGAAATCTTTGGCAAAGAAGATCAAGTTAAAGATGAACTAGCGGCAATCGATGAAGATATTGCTGCAATTAATGAAAAAACATCTGGAACGGAAGACAAAGCGCTTATCATTTTGGCTAATGAAGGGAAAACAAGCGCTTACGGTTCAAAATCACGATTCGGCATTATCCATGATGTATTCGGGTTTAAACAATCGGATGAGGGAATAGAAGCTTCTACACACGGCCAAGGAGTTACATTTGAATATGTTTTAGAGAAAAACCCGGATATTCTTTTCGTAATTGACCGTAGTGCAGCTGTAGGTGGAGAAATCGGCGCGAAAGAGACTGTTGAAAATGAGCTTGTGAAAAAAACCTCTGCCTATGAAAACGGTAAAATTATTTATCTTGATCCAGACTACTGGTACCTATCTGGCGGCGGACTTCAGTCTATTAAAGAGATGGTAAGAGAAGTCGAAACAGCGCTATAATATTTGATTACATGAAGAAACGTTCTTAGGGCCGTCTATCGGCTTCTCGGAACGTTTCTTTTTCGTTTGGATTAGTATATTATCATAATACCGTCGTAACATATGGTTATGATAATATAGGTTAAAAAGATGAACGTGAGGTGGAAAGATGGGGAAATCGGTCAGGGTAAAGGCACCTACAGTTGAATCGGCTGTCGACATCGCTTTAGAAGAGTTAGGATTGAAGCTTGAAGATGTCGAAGTAGATGTAATCGTAAACCCAGGTTCAGGCGTATACGGCCTTAAAAATAGATTGGCGGAAGTATGTGTAACGCAATTACAAGTAAAGGTGCCTGTCATGCCTTCGGGAACTGCAGAAGCGGCAACTGGTGCACGAATTATCGGGAAACGGGTAGAGGTTGTTGCAGATGCACCTAATTTTCCCGTTATCATACCTAAAAATAACGTGACAGTCTTGAAAAATGGAGTTGCGATAAAAGATCGCTTTATCGCATATCCGGAAGATGATATCCGAATCCGTATGAACGATGAAATTTCACCTCCTCAATTTTCGATTACTTTAATTGAACAAAATATCATCGCCATAATAAGAGTGACGCCAGGCATGCGGATTAAGCGGACATTACAAAATACAGATTTTAGTGACATACTTCATATAGAAGCTCATGAGGAAATTGAGCTGTTCAACAATTTAGAGGCGGAACAGATTATCGAAAAGCTTTCTGAATTAGGAATTACTGAGAGGTTGAATTTGAAAGCGATTGAAGAAGCGACAGAGACGCTCATCGACTTTGAAGCAATCGTAGCGAGAGGTCATTTGCCAGTGGAGGGCATTAATGGCGATATTCAACTTTACGTAAAAACGAATGGGGATACTTGCAACAAACAAGAAAAAGTTGACTATCGGGAAATGAATCGCATTATTTCTGTCCAGAAAAATGAGCGGATAGCAGCTTATTTGCCTGCGGTAGCGGGTGTGGATGGTATGGATCTTTTCGGCAATAAAGTGCCGACGGATCCGGTTCAAGATTTGGATATCCGGTTAGGCGACCATGTTGAAATGAGGGATAATGAAATCTATGCCTTGTCATCAGGTATATTTCATTTAGAGAATCACGGTTCTTATATAAAAATAGACGTACAACACGAATACATACATGAAGGAAATGTCGATCTATCAAGCGGCAATATCCGTTTTACCGGCGATGTAATGATAAGCAAAGATGTCACTCCCTCAATGTGTGTAAGTGCTACTGGGAAAGTGTGCATTGGAGGATCTGTCCGTAAGGCGACTATAGAATCGGAGCAATCTGCTTATATCGAGGGAAATGTTTTCTCTTCAACTGTTACGGTCGGTAAAAAAGAGACGGATTTGTCGGAGATTTCTTCGCTTTTACAAGGGTTGATCGTTTATTTTGAACAGATTGCTGAAACGATTCGGCAAATCATTCATATCCGTGGAATTGGCATGGATGAAATTGATGCGAGAGAATTAAAAGATCTGTTCAGAATTATTTTAAAGGATCGGTATTTTGATTATCAGAAAGAGAAGCAGCTGTTTTTACAGAAGGTTGATTTGCATCAAGCAGATTTAGCGCCTGAATGGACAGACTTCATAAGTAAATTGGATGGACTTTTTACGGATACGTCTTTGACAATCATTCGGAATGCTGCACAATTCGAAGAGTTCTTAGATAATGGGCGAGTGCTTTATAGTCAAATTTCTGCTCCGGATGCGAACAGGCCTGTATTGAAATTACCTTATGCGGTGAATAGCATTTTGTCTTGCAGCGGCATAATCGATGTTACAGAAAAAGGGCTACACAATTGTACAGTTTCTGCCACGGAGAAGGTTTTTATAGAAGGTGTATGCCGAGGGGGAGAAATGTATGCTGAGCAAAAGGTATCCATTCAAGAAGCAGGCTCCTCGAACGGTGTAAAGACAGTTATTAAAACGGGCGAGGGTGGAATTATTTCAATCGGTCTTGCCCACTACGGAACGGAAATTTGGTTAGGTGAACGTGTATACCATTTTTACGAAGACAAGTTAGGTGTCCATGCCCGCATTGTCGGTAATGAGCTTTTAATTGAATGAATGTTGAAAACATTCCGTGTGAAACGATAGACCTTGTCGCCTGATCGTGTCAATAGTATAATGACATGTGTCATGACACTACTAAACGAAGGGTAGACGGATTGTGAATAAAAAGAATGAGCCGATTTCACGCAATAAATTATTAGTTATCTCGGGGACTGGCTGGTTGTTTGATGCGATGGATGTCGGCATATTGTCATTTGTAATCGCTGCAGTAGCAGTTGATTGGCATTTATCGACTGAACAAATGGGCTGGATCGGCAGTGTCAATTCGATCGGCATGGCGGTTGGCGCTTTTGGATTCGGACTTTTGGCAGACCGAATCGGGCGTAAGTCGGTATTCATGCTGACATTGGTATTATTTTCGCTTGCGAGCGGATTATCAGCATTGACGACATCGTTGACAATTTTTTTGCTTTTGCGCTTCTTAGTTGGAGCTGGACTTGGTGGAGAGTTGCCGGTCGCTTCCACGTTAGTTTCCGAAAGCGTGTCGGCTAAAGAACGTGGGAAAGTAGTCGTGCTGCTTGAAAGCTTCTGGGCGGCCGGATGGCTATTGGCTGCATTAATTGCTTACTTTGTCATTCCAGAGTTCGGATGGCGCATTGCATTAATATTAACGGCTTTGCCGGCCTTTTATGCGATTTATCTACGGCGGAATTTACCGGACTCACCGAAATTCGAAAGAGACGGAAAGCCGAAGCAATCATTTAGGCAACGATTGAAGATCGTTTGGTCAAAGCCGTATGCACGTAGGACGCTGACACTATGGATTGTTTGGTTTATGGTCGTCTTTTCTTATTACGGGATGTTTTTATGGCTACCAAGCGTGATGGTCATGAAAGGTTTCGATATGATTCAAAGCTTCGGATATGTGCTGCTTATGACGCTTGCTCAGCTGCCCGGATATTTTACAGCGGCGTATTTGATAGAGAGGGCTGGGCGAAAATTTGTCCTCTCGACTTATTTGATCGGAACGGCGTTGAGTGCGTTAGTCTTTGGGAATGCGGAGTCGTTGACATTATTGTTATTCTCCGGGGCTTTTCTGTCGTTCTTCAATTTAGGGGCTTGGGGCGCGCTATACGCTTACTCTCCGGAGCAATATCCGACTTCTGTCCGGGCGACAGGTTCAGGCATCGCGGCTGCTGTCGGCCGAATTGGCGGTATTTTTGGACCATTGTTGGTCGGTTGGATGCTGCAGGCAGGCTATGGTTTTGGAATTATTTTTGGCATCTTCTGCGGTTCGATACTTGTAGCAGTTTTTGCAGTTGTTTTTTTAGGTGTCGAAACGAAGCAAGTTGAATTGGAATAATAGTAAATCACAATAAGGCTATAAAACATTGCAGTAGAGATGCTGGGATGTTTTATAGCTTTTTTTATATTGTCTAAGTCGTTAGTTGAAATGAAATAGTAAGAACTGCATTTTTTTAGTTTGATTAGACGATTAATGAAAGAAGTTTTTTATGAGTATGCCATTCTACTCATAATGTTTAGGGTCAAATGGTGTAATTTTGTTGAAATAGTCAGTTATCCTTTGCAATATAAACAGAGGATATTTATAGTAGAAAGTTGAAAATTGATAGGAGAGATAACGATGACTAAGAAATTTCAAATTTTAATTGGCCTCATGATGGTGTTTGCGCTTGCTGCATGCAGCAACTTCAAAGACAATGAGGAAACTTCAGCGCCAAAAAATGAAACTCCGGCAGTCGCTGCTGAAGAAAGCGCTAATGAGAATGAAGTGAATGAAGAAGAAAAAGAGAAAGCGGAGGACGAAGAGGATGAAAACGAATTGGCAGATGATGAGTCCATCGGCGTGACGATGGAGGAATTTACAAAAGTTTTCAATGAAAAATCCGCTGAGGCAAACTTGGATTTTACAATTGGCGATATGGAGTGGGAAGATACAGAACAAGGGCTGAAAGCGACTACGATTGAACTGCACGAAGATGTCCATTTAAATGGGCTTGTAAAGGAAGATGGCGGAGATTTAAAAGCAGTTTTATTGGAAGTGGGTGGCTACGAGTCCCGGGAGCAAACAATCGGTTTAGTGCAAGCAATTATCGAATCCGCTAATCCGAACGTTAGCGATGCAGAAACGAAAGGCTTGTTAAAAGAGCTTGGATTGTCTGATCCGAAGCAAGATGGCGACGACTCCGAAAAGTTTATTGACAAAAATGGACTTCAATATTTACTTAGCAATGAATCAGGAAATTGGCTCGAGTTTATGATTGGCAATCAAAACGATCCGGACATTAAAGAAATATTAGAAGGCTAATTGACAGGGGGCTGTCCAATAAGTCCCTAAAATAGAACAGGTGG